>JAFAEA010000023.1 GCA_023424355.1 Chloroflexota bacterium
TCGTTAACGGAAAACCTCGGCCGAGCGAAGTGAGTAAAAGTGGGGCCCTCTATCTCTGCCCAATTAAGGGCAGACCAGCTGCCCTGCTACCAGTTGTCCCCCGCAACCTCTGTACGAATTAGGTAAACTGGACCAAATACCACGTGATTTTGATGACATCTGCCGCGCGTGAAAAACCAATTTCCGTTCGTGGCGTTTCTCACGATCACGGAATTTGTTGCGTTTTCATGCCATCTACGGCCATGTAGGCTAAATAAATAAAGAAGGCACTTCCACATGCAGTATCTGTACCTGATTATCGGTATTGTATTCATTATTCTCACGATACTTGCCCGAAGAGCTACAAGAGTTAAGAGTGCGACATACGGTACAATCTCAAACATGACCACGGTGCGATCTCGTTTCGCACACGAAAGCGGTGTGCAGTCATCGCAAATTGCATCCGGCGGTAGTCAGGGTGGGGTTTCGGCAAATGTCGCCAATCCCGCCAGCGCTGCTTCCGAAATGCATTTCGTTTCGGGAAGTGAATCTCGGCAAGAGGCGGCGACGGCGCCGGTAGAATCCTCGGCCGATTCGTTAACGGAAGGACAGGCGCAAGTGGCGTACGATGCAGAAGCCCTTGTCGGGTTCTACCAGAAAATGGTGGAGATCCGTCTGTTCGAGGATGCCAGTACCAAGGCATTCCGACAGGGCAAAATCGGTGGATACCTCCACGTTTACAGCGGCCAGGAGGCCGTGGCTACCGCTTTCATCCACGCGATGAAGGAAGGCGATATCACTATCACCGCCTACCGCGATCACGCTCATGCACTGTTGCAGGGCGCGGATCCGAACCGCGTGATGGCCGAGCTCTACGGTAAGGGCACCGGTATCGTGAAGGGCAAGGGTGGCTCCATGCACCTCTTCCATACGGAAGGCGGCATGTATGGCGGCTACGGAATTGTGGGTGGCCACATTCCGCTCGGCCCAGGCATGGCCTACGGCAAGCGCTACCAGGGCGGCGATGAAGTTGTGCAGCTCTACCTCGGTGATGGTGCTATTCACAACGGCGCCTTCCACGAAGCCGCCAACCTCGCTGGTCTTTGGGGTAAGGATGGTATGTGCCCTACCCTCTTTATTCTCGAAAACAACCAGTACGGCATGGGCACATCCGTTGAGCGTGCTACCGCCATGACCGACCTCGGCAAGAAGTTCGAGAGCTACGGTATCGAATGGGAACGCGTGGATGGTATGGATATCCAGGCCACCCTCGAAGTTGCCGAGCGTGCACAGGAACGTGTTCGCGAAACTGGTAAGCCGTACGCCATCGAGGCCTTCAGCTACCGCATTGTTCCCCACGGTGCCGCCGATTTCCTGGAGCAGTACCGCTCCAAGGAAGAAGTGGCCAAGTGGCGCGAGAAGGATCCGATTCCGTTGCTGCACGGTCAGTTGATCGAAATGGGCATCGAAGAGGATCGGCTGGAAGAAATCCGCGCCAAGGCCAAGGAAATGGCCGATGCAGCGGTGAAGTTCGCCGAGGAAAGCCCGGATCCAGATCTCTCCGAACTGTTGACCGATGTCTACGCCGACGATACCTACATCGAGCCGGCGGGCTAACTACCTGACATTAAATGAGCCGGCCCAAAGCCGTGCTGCTCGTGGAAAGGATTTCAGAATATGCCCGTCATGACCTATCGCGATGCGCTTCGCAGTGCGATGGCCGAAGAAATGGAACGCGATGAGAGCATCGTATTGCTTGGTGAGGATATCGGCCTTTATGGCGGTACCCACCTGGTAACCAACGGCCTCATCGATCAGTTCGGCCCCAAGCGCGTAATGGATACCCCTATCGCCGAAGGTGGATTCACCGGTACCGCCATCGGTATGGCGATGGCTGGACTCAAGCCAATCGTTGAGATGATGACCTGGAACTTCTCGTTCCTCGCCGCCGATCAGATTATTCAAACCGCCGCCAAGCTCCACTACTTCAGTGGTGGCCAGGTGAACGTGCCGCTCGTGGTGCGTGGCCCGAACGGTGGTGGTGTTCAGCTTAGCGCCCAGCACACCCACAGCCTGGAAGGCTTCTACGGTCACTTCCCGGGCCTCAAGGTGGTCAGCCCCGCCACACCAGCAGATGTGAAGGGCATGATGCTGCAGGCCATTCGCGATCCAAACCCGGTCATCTTCCTCGAAGCCGGTGCCCTCTATGGCACCAAGGGCGAAGTTCCGGAAGGCGACGAAGCCGTTGAGTTCGGCAAGGCACGTGTGGCCCGCGAGGGTACCGATGTCACCCTTATCGCCTACGGCCGCCAGGTTCCGCTGCTGCTGAAGGTTGCAGACAAGCTTGCCGAGCAGGATATCAGCGCCGAGGTCATCGACCTCCGCTCCATCCGCCCGCTTGATAAGGAAACCTTCGTCAATTCGGTGAAGAAAACCAATCGCGCCGTGGTGGTGCAGGAACAGTGGCGCTACTACAGCGTGGCATCCGAAGTTTGCGCCGTGCTGCAGCACGAGGCATTCGATTACCTCGATGCACCCGTGGAGCGCGTATCAGGTGCCGAAGTTCCGGCTCCGTACGCCCGTAACCTGGAAATCGCCGGATTCCCGACCATCGATCATGTGGTGAGTGCTGCTCGCCGCGTGCTCTATCTGGAGAAGTAATCGCCATGGCAGAAGTCATCATGCCGAAAATGGGCGACGCTATGGAGGAAGGTACCCTCATCAAATGGCTGAAAGCCGTTGGTGATGAGGTTGCTGAAGGCGACGCTCTTGCCGAGATCGAAACCGACAAGATCACCCTTGAGATGGAAGCCCAGGAGAGCGGCTTCCTCACCAACGTATTCGTTGATGAGGGCGCAATCGTGCCGATCGGCGAGGTGGTAGCTACCATCGGCGCCGAAGACGAAGTTGGTAAGGGCGAGAAGCCAGCCGCCAAGCCGGCCGAAGAAGCGGAAGCAGAAGCCGAGGCTGAGGAAGTCTCCGGCGAATCGGCCGAAGAAGCCGATGAGGATGCCGCCGTTGTTGCCGAGGAAACTCCGGCAGCCGCAGGCGAAACCGTTGAGCGCAACGAGAAATTCCGCGCCAGCCCGCTGGTGAAGCGACTCGCTGAGGAATCCGGTCTCGATCTCGGTCTGGTTTCCGGATCCGGTCCAGACGGCCGCATCGTGAAGAAAGATATCCAGCCATACCTGGATGGCAGCAAGCCCATGCCGCAGGCCGCTGGCGAGGCGAAATCCGCTGATGCTGGTGCCGCTGCACCGGCTGCCGGTCGTGCAGCTCAGCCGAGCTACGCAGTCACCGGAACCAAGGTGGATATGCCGAAGATCAAGCGGGTTACCGGCGATCGCATGAGCGAGAGCAAGGCGTTCATTCCGCACTACTACGTAAGTGCTGATATTGATATGACCGCCGCCCTCGAGTTCCGCAAGAACACCAATGCCCAGCTGGAAGCCAGCGGTGTGAAGATCAGTGTGAACGATCTCATCATCAAGGCCGCCGCCATGGCCCTGGTGGAGCACCCGAATGTGAACCGCAGTTTTGTGGATGGCGAACTGTACCAGCAGGAATCCATCGATGTGAACATCGCCATCGCGATGGATGGTGGCCTTATCGCCCCATTCATCCCGGCCGCGAACGAGAAGAGCCTCGGCAGCATCAGCAAGATGGCCAAGGATCTCGGCAAGCGCGCCCGCGAGGGTGGTCTGAAGCTGGAGGAATACCAGGGCGGTACCTTCACCATCAGCAACCTCGGTATGTTTGATGTGAGCGAGTTCATCGCCGTTATCAACCCGCCGCAGGTTGCCATTTTGGCCATCGGCTCGGTGGCGCAGGTTCCGGTTGTGAAGGATGGTGAAATCACCATCGGCAACAAGATGACCATCACCCTCAGTGCCGACCACCGCGCGCTGGATGGCGCCGAAGTCGCCAGCTTCCTGCAGACGGTGCGCCAGTATCTGGAGAACCCGGTACTGCTCGCCGTTGGGTAGCGCAAAATAGCATTCGAACAGAACACCCTCGGGAAGCGATCAGTTTCCCGAGGGTGTTTTTGTGTACCGGTTATTCTCGCTGAGTGGAATAGCGGACCCGAATTCGCAAAGTTATTCCATTTTAGGGTCGAAAAATGGAATAGTTGGATCCAAACGGAAGCGTTGTTCCACTTTGCGAGCATAGCGAGGGGTATCAGCTCTCGATGTATCGGCTCAATTGATCTTCGAGGTGCTGCAACTCTGCCTCATAAATGATCTCTGCATCCGGGAGATTGGCGGTGAAGTGACCCGCAAGCTCCAGCGAGATCACACCGTGAAGTCGCGTCCAGCCGAGGAGGGCATGAAGCACCTTCCATCCGGCATTTTCTCCCAGCCCCGCTGATTCTGCCCAGGCATTCAACCTGGATTCTTTGTTGGAGCGGCTATTTCCATCCTCCGCCTGCACTAGCGGCGCCATCAGAACCATCTGCAAGCGCGTATCGACATCAAGAAGTTGGTCTTTTGGAGCGTGGTAGCCGGGAATGGGTGTACCGAAAATCAATTGGTACTTGTGAGGATTGGCCAATGCCCATTGCCGGAGGGCAACTCCCTGAGCCCGACCAATTTGTTGCGGTGAGAGTGAATGGTCCACCTCCATTGCCGCGATGAACTCCTCATACGCAGTGATCACCAGATCAGTAATCAACGCGTCTCTATTGGCTACATATCGGAACAGCGCCGGTTGCGTAACCCCCATCTCCCTGGCGATGGCACTCATGCTCAAGCCCGCAGCGCCCTTTTCGGAAAATTGCCGCATAGCGATCTCGCGAATGCGGGTGCTTGTCTCCTGATGGTTTCTTTCCCTGGTTGTCGGCTTCGCGGTCATCCCTTGCGTTCTCCTCAAATCAATTATACCCTATAACAATCACAGAATGGTTATAGGGTATAACTATTGTCTTGTACGGGAGAGAACAAAATGGATTCAATACAGGTTTCAGGCAATCCATTCACGAGAATCCGACCAGCCGTTTGGATCACGGCTTTGGTCTGGATCTGCGCAATCGGGCTCGCAGTAGTGCTGGGGAACGAGTACGGACTCTTCGATCGCCCCAGTTCCGAAGGACAATCAGTGCCGGAGCAGATCATGGCGCATCAGTTTGCCGCTATCGAGGCGCTTTTTGTCATAGCTTTGGTGATGTGGATGACCCGCAAACGGCCGAAAATCGATGCGACGGCTATCGGCATATCGCGTGACGATGCGATGTATGTGCTAAGAATTGGCGTGGTTTACGGCATCATTGCCATTTTGGGTGGATATGCGCTCGGCACCGCTATGGATACATACGCGTTCAGTTTCCATCTGCCTGGCACGCTTATTGGAACCCACTCCCACAATATGGTGTCCCAATCCCAAGCTATAGCGTGGTCTCTCTACAACCTGATTGCCTGGGTGATTGTGCCTCTTTGGTATGTTCGCAAGAGATTCCCTGGCGGGCGATCATTCTGGCGATCCAACAACCTCCGCGCCGATATTATCCTTATCGGCACGGTCCTCGCTATCGAATCAGTGGTGCAGATCTTTGCGCTGAGCGACTCCTTGTTGGGTCTTTCCGCCAAACAGGTCGTGCTTGGGATGCCGCTGAGCTTCGTTATCTACTTGCTCGGCACAGGCCTGCCGACCATGGTGTTCCTACAGATCGTGATTGTGCCTCGCCTGCTTGTGGTTACCAACTCATTTGCTATCAGCGTTGTGCTCGGCGGCGTTGCATACACACTGGTTCACCTTCCGGAGAGCTGGATGACCTTCACCTCTCCTTCGCAGACGCTGCTTTCAATTATCTTTCTCTTCTTCACCTACTTCTTTCCGGGGATGGTGAAAGTGGTGATGACACTGCGAACCGGCAATGCCTGGGTGCATATGTGGGCCTACCACGCCATTGCCCCGCACGTGATTGTGGATACGGCGCTGATTGTGGCCATCTTTGCGATCAGGTAACACACCGGAAGTCGCATTTGACGTATGCTTGATGCGGCCAGAAGTGCCGGGGTTACGCATAATCTTGAGGATAGGTGCATGACAGGTTTCGAGTGGTTCTTGCTGATAGTAGTGGTGATTGTAGTGCCGCTCACCATTGCGGTGATCGTGACACTATGGACCATAGATCAGGCCAACAAGCGAAAACGGGCAAATCGTAAAGATGCCCAGATTGGCGTGAAAAGGAAGGCTGCCCTGTCGCCCGAAGAAGCTGTTGCCCGCAAGGCTGCCCGTGCCGAGCGACTCGCTGCCGAGGCGGCAGAAGCCGAAAAATCTGGTAGCTCCGTGACCATCAACAATCTCTCCGCATCCGAAACCGGTACGGAATCTGTTACCTCGACCAACGGGAATACCGTAACAATCAACAACATCGGCGAAGATGTAGATATCGATATCGATTCAAATGGTTCCACAAACGCTGATGCCAGCGAGAACACGCCCGCCCGCGATCAGTAATCTCCCCCCACTCCGCTCTGGCAAGAAATAAGAAGCTGCACCACATACCCTCCAGTATCCTGATGGCATATCAGTCACAACCCACTGGAGGGTGAACTATGACGTCGACACATGAACTCTATCTGCAATCGAAAGATGTGGTGACTTCGCTCATCACAGAGGAGAATCAGCACACCACTATTCCGGCGTGTCCGGATTGGACCCTGCGTGATCTGTTGGGTCATCAGGCTGGCGAGATAGAAGACGGGCTCAATGGCAATATGGATGACCTCGGCGCGGATCACTGGACCGCCGCCCAGGTGGATCGCCATCGGCATCTCGATCTCGAAGGTGTGAAAGCCAGGTGGACCAAGGGCATTGAAGCAGCTGGCGACGCTGCACCAGAAATGACAGGTGGCGCGATCGCGGATCTGGTCATCCATGAGTTTGATGTTCGGGGAGCGCTCGGTAATAAAGAGAACCGCGATGGCGAGATCATTGCCTCATCGTTTCCGATGTACGCCGGGTTTTTGGATGGCGCCTTCAAGGCCAACAATACCCCGGCGCTGAAGGTGATCACCGATGTCGGCGAAGCGGTGATCGGCGAAGGCGATTCGACTGGCGAGCTTCGCACTACCGGCTTCGAGTTCCTGCGCATGCTCACAGGTCGACGTTCGATGGATCAGATCAAGGCGATGAACTGGAGTGTGGATCCGGCTCCGTGGTTGGATTCGATCACATTGATGCCACCACGAACAACCGATTTGGTCGAGTAATTCGCCTCATCCCCGTGAATCGGTGACAATGCCGCTGTACGTATCCACCCAAATCGCGGAGGCATTAGCTTGAACGAAGCAGAACATCTTTATCGGGAATCGCAGGAAGCCATTCTCTCGCTGGTCAACGAGTCCAATCAGGACACGCCGGTACCCGCCTGTCCTGGCTGGAGCGCGAAGGATGTCATCGCCCACCTCACCGGTGCGCTGATCGATCTCTCCACTGGCAACACCGAGGGTGCACCAAGCCCTGCGTGGACCGCATCGCACGTGGAGCGATACCGAGATTCCAGCCTGGAAGCAATTGCTTCCGCTTGGAGGGATGCTGCTGATTCTCCCGCAGCAAAGTCACTTTACGGGAAAATTGGTGTTCACCTGTTGCCGGACGTGGTAACCCATGAGTTCGATATCCGTAGCGCCCTGGGGAATGGAGATAACCGGGAATCTGCAGGTCTCCAGGCCATCTATCCGGTGGTGACCGGTTGGCTCAATGGCGCGTTTGAGAAGAAGGGCCTGCCGGCCATCACCATCAGTTCCGAGGTGGATCCCGTGGTGGTTGGCGAAGGTATGCCGCAAGCAACGCTGGTCAGCACGCTGTTCGAGCTCTCTCGTGTGTTCACAGGTCGGCGATCAGTGGCTCAGGTCGCAGCCATGGATTGGTCGGTCGATCCAGCACCATGGGCATCGAATCTTTCGGTGCTCGGTCAGCGAGATACCGACCTGGTTGAATAACTACCGAAATATCGTAACAGCGCTATATATCAGGCCTCGGAGATTGCTCCGAGGCCTTTAGTTCTCGTGCTAAATAGATTTGATGGTCTTGGCGGGCACACCGCCCACAACGGTGTTGGCTGGAACGTCTTTCGTCACTACTGCTCCGGCAGCGACCACCGAGTTCTCGCCGATAGTCACTCCAGGCAGGATGGTGGCATTGGCGCCAATCCACACATTGCGCTCCAGCACCACTCGTCGGGGAATCGTATCGCCTCGGTGTTCTGGGGAGATACCATGATTGAGGGTCGCGATGACGACGTTGTGCCCAATCTGGCAGCCGTCGCCGATGATGAGCCCACCCTGATCCTGAAATCGACAACCGGAGTTGATAAACACACCTTCGCCAAAGGTGGTGTTCTTACCGCAATCCGTGGTGAATGGCGGGAACAGCGCGAAGCTTTCCGGCACCTGCTCACCGGTGAGTTCGCTCATAAGCTCGCGAAGTTCAGGCTGGGTGTGATAGCCGCTATTGATTTTGGCAGTGATCTGTTGGGCCTCATCCGCCAGTCGAATCATGACCAGATGCATGTCGGAACCGCCAGTTACGGTGTTGCCGGCATTCATATAGGCGAGGAATTCGCTGGTGGAGATACCTGGCTTTTCACTCACGGCGATTAGTCTTCCGTGATGTACAGCAGCCCCGGCTGGTTGTTGAAGGCCATCTTCAGCTCGGCGACCAGATTGCGGAGTTCCTGATCGGTGGGAGTTCCCTCGATCGGACGTCGATCCGACACCGGAGTACCGGCATACTTCTGCCGACCGGCGGTGGCGCGAGCATCGATACGAGGGTCTCGCTTGTACACCTCTGCCCAGAGTCCCTCGGAATCCTCGGTGACATACACACCGAAGCTGGGATCGAGCTCCACACCAACGGTGCCAGCGTCGACATCATCGATCAGGTTCGGATAGCCATCCGGAACACGGCCCTGATACTGTTCTACCGTAACCTTCAGGATTGGTACAAAGCGATTTCGGATTTCTGCGATGTTGCTCATAGCTCCCCTTCTCCCTTGTGGCGTTTTATGGATTTCCGGCCTTGTTTTCTTCAGCAAGCTGGCTCGCTCGTGGATCGATTTGGCCAGCGTATTTGTTCCCAACCTTGTCACGATACTGGGTCATTACCGGGCTGGTGAGCTGTTGGAACGAGAACGCGCAGATGCGCATTCCCGGGTACAGCGCTACCGGCATGCGGCCGAGGTTGCTGAGTTCCATGGTGGCAGTACCGATCCAGCCGGGCTCGAATACAGCGGCGGTGCTGTGGACGGTGATACCGAGTCGGGCGATGCTACTGCGACCTTCGAGTCGGCCGAGGAGATCGTTAGGAAGCTCCAGGCTCTCCATGGTAGAGGCCAGGGCGAAATCGCCCGGCTGCATGATGAAAGCCTCGTCGTCTTCCACATGGTAGGTGCGCATGGCATCGCCGATGGAATTTGGCTGTCGTGGATCGATATAGCTGAAGCGGCTGTGCTCGAACACCATGAACGTGTTCCCCAGGCGGAAATCGACTGAGATCGATCCGAGCTGCTTTTCGAGGTCCGGTGCAGGATCGATTTTGATGCGCCCTTCCTCGAGGGCGGCAATGATATCGCGGTCTGATAACACCATGTGTTGGTAACTCGCTTCCAGCGTTTTGTGCACGGCTAAGGGACCATCAATCCAGATGGTTCACTGCTGGCTATTCTACTGCATTGTCGGGTTTTGCGGCCCCGGTGGGGGTCGGCGTATCAGGCCCCTCATGCTGCCGTATCGCCGTGTGGAAATGTTTCATGTGAAACATCTCCACACTTGTCAGCCGTACTTCGATACGGGATGCGCGAAAACGAAGAGAGGGAGTGTTTCACATGAAACACTCCCTCCGAAATCTCTTGTGATAAGGATTTAGTCTTCGATGATCCAGGCATCGATGGCGCGTGTGTATTCCACAATGCCACCATCGCCGAAGAAGATCTCAACTTCGCGAGCAGCGCTTTCAACCGAATCGGAAGCGTGCACCAAGTTGCGACCAATGGTGAGTCCGAAATCGGCGCGGATGGTGCCCGGTGCGGCTTCGGCCGGCTTGGTAGCGCCGTTGGTGGTGCGTACGATGCCAACTGCATCCGGACCTTCTACCACCATCAGCACGCTCGGGGAGCTGGTGATGTAGCTCACCAGACCATCGTAGAACGGCTTGCCCTTGTGCTCGCCGTAGTGCTTGCCGGCGGTTTCTTCGGATACGGTTTCGAACTTCATTGCCGCAATCTTCAGACCGCGCTTCTCGTAGCGAGCAATGATCTCGCCGATAAGTCCGCGCTGCACTGCATCCGGCTTCACAATCACCAGTGATCGTTCGATGTTTGCCATGTTTTGTTTCTCCATCTTGCGTCTGGCAGACTACCATGTCTGCACCCGTTTTCGCATTCAGATTGTATCATCGCGGCCAGCAGAACTGTTTCGCTTCAACTGATTGAAGCCAGTTTCGCCCGCCCCACGCTTCACGATGGCTGGATTGCCCATGACAACCCGGCACATGCGCGAGCGACGATGATGGTAGACTGCAGCCAGACGTTCTGTTCGGCCTATCCCCCATTCTGCCATCTATGCCCAACCAAGATTCCGACAACCAACGTCCTCCGGAGAGCGAGTACCTGCGCCGCAGAGTGCGGCGTCCTGGTCAGCCTCTGCAGACTTCAGGCGATCCGCTCCCACGCTCCCGCACCGAGCGTTATCAGCGTCTGGGAAGGGCTGCGGCATCATCTGTACCGCCACCGAATCAGGCTCAGGCAACAGCCGCAGCGCTGGAAGTGCCGGATTCCCAACTCGCCCGCGATCTGCAGCAAGCACGATCTCGCCAGGCTTCTCGCATGGGCACATCCAGCCGTTGGAAGCGCCTCACCCGCAAGAAATGGTTCTGGCCAGCTGTTGGTGTTCCTGGCATCCTCGCGATGGTCGCACTCATCGCGCTCTCTCCTATCATCTACTCCACCTTCATGGCCTATCGAAATGTGCAGGTCGATGACATTCAGCATGGAGATTCATCGCTCATCGCCAAGTTGAACTCCGAAGGGACACCGGAGTTGGTTGAGCGACCGACTGAATCGGCGATTTCCAATTGGAATGGGGAGGATCGCATCACAATCCTCCTGCTTGGCGCCGATCTTTCCGCCGCCGATGGATCCAGCCGCACCGATACGATCATGCTGGTGAATATCGATCCACGCACGAAATCGGCCAGCATCCTCTCTATCCCGCGTGATGTGAAGGTGGTGATTCCGGGATACGGTATCGACAAGATCAATGCCGCCTTCGCCCTCGGGGATTACAACGATGTTCAAGGAGGTGGTGCAGGATTGATGATCCGTACCATCGAGGCGAACTTCGGTATTCCCATCCATGCGTTTGTGCAGATCGATTTCAATGGCTTCACCCATATGATCAACACCGTGGGCGGTATCTATGTGGATGTCCCCTACCCGATTCTCGATAGCTCCTATCCGGCGGAGAACTTCAATTACCAGCGCATCTATTTCCCGGCCGGTTGGCAACATCTGGATGGCGAGGAAGCGCTCATCTACGCACGCACCCGTCACCAGGACGGCGACACCAGTCGCGCGGCAAGACAGCAACAGGTGCTACTTGCCTTGAGAGACCAGCACCTCAACGCCGATCTCATCACCCAGCTACCGCGACTGATCACGGAGTTTGGCGATACCATTCGCACCGACATCTCCATTACCGATGCAATTAAGATCGCGCGACTCGGACTCGAAATCCCCCGGGAAAATATTTCCCAGATTTCCGTAACCAGCTCTCTCTATGAGGAATATGGCGAGAATGGCATCTACTATCTGATGGTGGATTGGACCATCATGGAAGATGTGCTGAGCGATTTCGTGGGCTACGAGGTTTCTTCCCCGGGAGCGGCCTACATGGATCCGGATTACGGCGCCCGCATTCTCATCATCAACGGCACCAACAACCGCGGCCTCGCCGGGCGCGTTGGCACCGTGCTGGAATACAACGGATTCTGGCGAGTGTCAGTCGATACCGCCGAGGATGTTGGTAACTACGATCGATCTTCGATTCTCGATGTGGAAGGCAATCTCGGCACCAGCGCCCTCGTTTCTGAGCTCATTAGCGTTGGTCAGGATACGATCACCTGGGGAGATGGCGCCAAAACCGAAGCCAGAACATCCGGCTACGAAGGTTACGATATTGTCGTAGTTCTCGGTAACGACGCATGGGATCCGGAAGGTGATAACTGGACTCTCGAGGATTACACCCGGGAACAGCAGGATGAAGATCCTGGACCAGCGATGACTCCAACCCCTATTGGCGGCAACTAGCTCCCGCTGCTCTGATATCCGCGCGAAGCACGCTCGAATACCACCAGCGCAATTGCAAATGTCAGGATCCCGACTGGTAGCGATAGCCATCCGGTCCATTGGGGCATATAAGTTGACTTGTCCAGAAGCGTCGCCACCGGCAACCAGGCGACGAATGCCAACGGCACCATGAAGGTGAGCATCTTCTCCATCACCGCTCCAAAAATGTGCAATGGATAGTTCCCGTATCGCGCGAAGATATCGTCAAAGATCACCCTGGCCGGCCAGGATTCGATGTATCGGAAAGTAAGCGATGCTGGCAGGATCTGGAATGCGCCATCGATCATTGCACCGCCGATAATCGCTCCTGTTATCAGGAACATGTTTCCGGCAGTCCAACCGATATCTACCAGATTCAGCGCAGCAATCAGAATGGCGATACCGCCAATCAAATCGCCAATCACTGTGATGCGGAAATTGGTGAACATCAGCTGCAGAATTGGATGAAGTGGTCGCACCAATGGGCGGTCCCAATTTCCCTCGCGCACCATATCGTCGATGCCGTACATGGAACTGAAGAAGAGCAGATACACGCCGTGGGCCGCGAGACGCAGCCCATACAGCAGCGCGATCTCACCGAAGCTCCAATCGCCGAGCGAAGTGAATGTATCCAGAATGGCCCAGATCATGACGATTCCGAGACCCTGGAACATCATGCCGCTAAGCACACCGACAATGAAACTGGTGCGATATTGCATCTGGCCACGGATGCTGGCCATGACAAGTTCGAAGCAGAGGGAAATGGTGTGCATAGCCCTACCCTCCCTGAATCTGCACAGCATGGCGAGCTCGTAACCATAGCCGCCAAACAAATATGGCGAGGATCACGATCCAGGCAGCTTGCACCGTAATCGTTCTCAGAATGCCGGCTCCTGTGGTCTCACCTACATAGATGGAAAGCGGTGCGTATGCCATCCCCTGAAACGGAAGCCACTCCAGCGCGGTGCGAAGTGCATCCGGCATGAACCACAGCGGCACCATTTGTCCGCTCACAAAGGCGATCACCGAGAACGTGAGAAAGCGGATTCCGGTGGTGTTGAGGAGCCAGAAGCCGAGGAGTCCGATCGGCATCCACACCAGCACGGAAAGCACATATGCCAACATCAGGCTGATCAGGTAGCCGCTGATTGCTGTACCCGTCGGAGGGAGTGCCAGTGATCCGACGAGAGCTGCGAACGGAAGCATCACCAGGATCAGCGGTATCCGACCGATCACAAAGCCGACATCATACGCCATCATCTGGGGGATCAACCCAACTGGACGGATGAGATCGCCGGCCACGGTTCCGCGCTGAATCCGACTCTCCATCTCGGCGGATGAAACGGTATCGATGAGATATTGCTGCAACATGGCGACGGTGACATACACAATCATCATCTGCAGGGTCACGCCATTCATCACATCGCGATCCCCATACACCGCCAGCCAGATCATGCGCAAAGAGAACAGCATGATCACATTACGAATAATCCATAACACCATGCGACTGCGGTAAATCCAGGTGCGTTGAATTGCCATGCGAGTGCAGGTGACAAGGGCTGGCCATTGAGTAGTTATGGTCATACCATAACCTCGCGGGTCTCATAGATCTCCCGAATGATGCCTTCCAGTGCTGGCTCACGGACCCCGAGATCGATGATCGGTAGCCTCGCCGCCAGCCACGCGATTGTTTCTGGAAGAGGTTCCGAATCCGGATCGACCTGAAAGGTCGCCTTCATTCCATCCTGACTTGCGATCGCGATGTGATTGGGTAGTTGTCCCAGATTCGTGATGCTCTCTGGAGCGTCTACCAC
>JAFAEA010000025.1 GCA_023424355.1 Chloroflexota bacterium
GGTCCTGTTTCAGGCGAGAACCGACTCTCGAACAACCTGAATATCACCATCGAGGGCGTTCAGGGCGAAACCGTGCTGCTCAGCCTGGATATGATGGGGATCGAGGCATCTGCCGGCAGCGCTTGCACCACCGGTAATTCGGAGCCGAGCCATGTTCTGCTCGCGATGGGGCTCAATGAAGAAGCCGCCCGCGCCAGTCTGCGACTCACCGTTGGTCGCGGCAACAGCCACGAAGAGATGATTCAGACCGCCGATGCGCTCGCGGAAGTGGTCACCCGAATCCGCACCCTCGCGGGTCGCTAGAGCGAGGCTTCCGGCAACTCCAGCAATGCCCTCGTGATTGTGTTGTGGTGGGTGTAATCCGCCTCGGGATTGTCTTCCACATTCCAGCAATCGCTCAACACGACCGCCACATAAATCGCTTTCCAGAGCCCAACACGATCGATACCCAGAATTTCCGAGAATGTCGCCAGCCGATTGGTGAAAATCTCAGGGAGACTCTGCTGCTTGTCCAACCCAAGAGGATTGTAGAAAAATGGCCCTACCTCGAACGCAGTGGGTCCCACCAGTCCTTTCGGATCAATCAGCATCCAGCCGTGTTCGCCCTGAATGATGTTTCCGTGATGGAAATCGCCATGCAGAAGAAAATGCTCAAGTGGTTCGTTCAGCAACCACTGGGCGTGACGCAGTGCCAAATCGATCTGTTCGTCTGGGAGCGGACCGTTTGCTCCGTGGCGATCGCGATACTCAAAGAGTGATTTCAGCCATCGCTCAAGCGTCGGGAACTGGTGGTCTGCCGGAACCGGGATTCTGGATTCCCGCATCAACCGGGCGGCGGCTACTGTGGCCGCCTCATCGGTAATCCCGCCCGTTTGAGAGAGATTCTGCATGGTAACGCCCGGTTTCACCCGTTCCATCAACAACCAGGCTGCATGCGCATCGTGATCCAGAACGCGAGGATAGCCGTGCCCACTCACATAGATAGCCATGTTGAACTCGGAAACGATCTCCGGGTGTGGCTGGGCGAGCTTGATCACCAGTGCTCCGAGGGTTGCCGATTCGCCAAACAGCACCGGATTCATGCGCATCTCTGCGGCTGGGCTGAGATCGGTGATGTTGTGTTTCTGGCAAATGCTTTCGACAAGTGCCGGGAGTTTGGCGAGCCAACGAATACCGGTTTCACGTCCGCCCCAGAGGAAGCCTTCAGCTTTCTCTGCCGGAATGTGAATGTTATTCGGCAGGTTCAGATCCAGGATTTGGCTCTTCATTGGTCGTCTCCTCTAGTTGCTCCAGAGCCTCCTGTCGGGCTTCCTGCAGCAACTGGGATCCATCCTTGCCATCGATAAGGCCAAGTGGCGGCAGATCATCAATGGATTGCAATCCGAAATGGCTCAGGAACTCGGCGGTGGTGCCATATTGAATCGGGTTGCCGACTGAGGCCAACCGTGCGACCGGTTCAATGAGTCCCCGCGCGTGAAGCTTGGCCAGAACGCCCGAAGAATCCACACCTCGCACGCGCTCGATTTCACTACGTGTAACCGGTTGTTGATAAGCAACCAGCGCCAGCGTCTCAAGTGAGGCGGAGCTCAGCTTCGCTTCGCGATCAAGCCCGAGAAATAGTCGGACCTTCTCCGCATATCGAGGATGAGTGGCAAGACTGAGTCGTCGACCATGGCGCTGCAGTTGCCATCCACGCTCGTGTTGGGATTCCAGCCACTCGATGCCGGTTTCGATATCTTCGACCGGAACTTCGGTCCCAGTCGCGATTTCGTCAATCGTCGGCGGCTCGGGCGTTACCAGCAGGATCGCTTCGACCAGCGAAGCCAATTCCTCCACGGTGAAATCGACCGGCATCGCCTCGCGTGGCAGCCCAATTTGCGCCTCGTTAGTTGACAAACTCGTTCTCCATATCTTGCAGGACTTCCTGATTAGTTTCATCGCCCTTCGAGAGTTCAATCTCGCCGAAGAGTTCGCCCTGGTTCACATCCAGCATCCGGCGGCGAACCAGCACGAGTACGGCCAGAAAGGCTGTAGCGCGCTCGGTTCTGGTGGTGGCATCCTCCGTGATGGTGTGGAAGTTCACGCGCGTCAGCCTACTTACGGCACTGAGTACTCGATCCGTCATCTCGCGGATGGAAACGATTCGGCGCGATCGAATGGATTGAACAGCCTTTGGCACGGCAGCGAGGCGACGTCGAATCATCTTCAGCAGCACGTTGGGTTCGTAGTTTGTCAGTCTGGTTTCACCGACATCTTTGGTGCGCACAACAGGCCCAGTTCCGGTCGGAGCATACGCCGCATATCCATCATCCATGCGAGAGGAGAGTTCCTTTGCAGCTTTTTTGAGCTGCTGATAAGCACGGAGCTGTTCCACCAACTCGTCAGGATCGGGTGATTCTTCTTCATCCACCACAGGTGGTCGGGGCAAGAGCCATCGGCTCTTGAGGACTGTGAGCCGTGTGCCTACACTGGTGAACTCGGCAATGATGTGCGGTGCACGATCCTCCAGCCCTGAGATGTGATCCAGGAACTGATCTGTCACGGCCACCAGCGAGACCTCGCTGATATCCAGTTTCTGTCGCTCGATGAGATGCAGTAGCAAATCCAGCGGACCTTCAAACGAAGGGAGCCGTGTTTGGTATTGATCAAGCGTCAATGTGCTTACATCGGTCGCCATCATCGGGCCTCCTCACTGTTATCGGCCCTGCGAAGCATCTGGAGGCCGCTGTCAGAGGCGTCGCCACCCGATTCGTGGTGTTGGACCAAGTACACAACTCGATCGTTGTAGCCGGCCTGCTGGGCCGCCAGAGCACCACGGTTGGGATGGTTGGCCAGTCGATGCAGACCTCGCAGCGGCGCCGGAGGAATCTCCATAGCGGCAAATCGAGTGTATGGCCACTTGAAGAACTGGCTCAAGATGACATGCAGCCCGCGATCCAGCACAGTAATGCGGCACTTCGCGCACGCCTTGCCGACATCGTGAATCAAGCCGGCGGCGAGCACATCCTGGTCCGCTCGCTGCTCAGCGAGGAGTCGATGCACAGTGAGAAGGTGTTGCTGATCGCGATGATCGAGGATGCGGAATTGATGGAGCATCGGGGGAGATAGCAACGCCTGGGCATCTTCGGGAATCTCAGGCGCCACTGCCTGCTGCTTGCCGTAGAACATCGTTTGCTGGAGCCGATAGGGAAGGCGAACTGCAGCCATCACAACAGTCCCGTTAGTGCGATTCGCATCAGCCCGTCGTACACAGGGCTGATCATGGCGCTGAACACATTGCCTCCGCCAAGGCGACCACCGATGAAGATGAACAGAATCAAAATCATGAAGCCGTATTGCTCAAGTGGACGCAGAATCGGCGTCCAGAAATTCGGCAGGATTCCGGTGAGGATCTTGTAACCATCCAGTGGTGGAATCGGAATCATATTGAATGCCGCCAACAGGATATTGATTCGCATGAAGGTAAGGAGTGCATCCACCGCTTCCTGGCTCCCCACACCGTTGCGCACCATGTACTGAATCGGAATCGCGACGATAAGTGCCTGGGCGACGTTGCTCAGAGGTCCGGCCGCTGCAACAATGAGCATGCCTTCCTTGCGCTTGCGAGCCCATGTTCCGCGAAAGTTCCCTGGTTGAACTGGTACGGGCTTGCCCCAGCCAATAAAGGGGAATCCAAGCGCAATCATCACCATTCCGAAGAATCCCAAAGGGTCGAAATGTTCGATGGGATTGAGCGTAATCCGTCCGAGCCGTTTGGCAGTATCGTCGCCAAGCTTGTGGGCAGTGTAGGCATGCATGAACTCGTGGATCGTAATCGCGATGACGAACGATGCCAGAACGAGGATGATTTGCTGTGGTGTTTGATCGAATCTGAACACGATGATTTGCCCGGAGAATCAAAAAACGCGGGTGTCGAATACCTCGATCACCCGCGTTTAGTGTACGTCAGAATCGTATCTTAGGTGGTGGATCCCGGGTACAGGTGGCATGCCACGAAGTGACCGCCGCCCTGATCCACAAACTTCGGATCCTGCTGCTTGCACACATCCATCACATACGGACAGCGTGTGTGGAAGTGGCAACCGCTTGGCGGATTGATCGGGCTTGGCACATCACCGGTGAGGATGATGCGTTCGCGTCGGCGCTCAATCACCGGATCCGGAATCGGCACGGCCGAGAGCAGAGCCTTGGTGTACGGATGCAGCGGATCGTCGTACAGCGCATTGCGATCTGCCATTTCCACGATCTTGCCGAGGTACATCACGGCTACGCGATCGGAGATGTGGCGCACAACCGAAAGGTCGTGAGCAATGAACAGGTACGTGAGACCGAGCTTATCCTGCAGATCCTCGAGCAGGTTCACCACCTGGGCCTGAATCGACACGTCGAGGGCCGATACCGGCTCGTCGCAGACGATGAAGTCCGGGTTGGCGGCGAGAGCGCGGGCGATACCGATACGCTGTCGCTGACCACCTGAGAATTCGTGCGGATAGCGGTTGGCGAAGTAGGGGTTGAGACCTACGGTCTGCAGGAGTTCCTGCACGCGCTGGGTTCGCTCGTTCTTCGGCACCAGCTTGTGAATCTGCATCGGCTCGGAAACGATGTTACCGACCGTCATGCGCGGATTCAGCGAAGCATATGGATCCTGGAACACCATCTGCAGGTGTCGGCGCATGCGTCGCATTTCGCCGCCATCAAGCTTGGTGAGATCCTTGCCATCGAAAACAACTTCGCCGGCAGTTGGCTTGTACAGCTGAAGAATGGCGCGGCCAGTGGTGGACTTACCACAACCGGATTCACCCACGAGACCGAGGGTTTCACCGCGGTTGACGTGGAAGCTCACTCCATCAACGGCCTGCACAGCGCCGACCTGACGCTGGAAGATGATGCCTTCGGTGAGTGGGAAGTGCATCACCAGGTTCTTGACATCCAGCAACGGAGCG
Organism: Chloroflexota bacterium; assembly: GCA_023424355.1. GTDB lineage: Bacteria > Chloroflexota > Chloroflexia > Thermomicrobiales > UBA6265 > UBA6265. The sequence continues at coordinate 4,944 of JAFAEA010000025.1, forward strand.
CCGTTGGCGGTATCCGTGTTGGTTGTTTGTGGCTGTTCTGTAACAGCAGACATGGTTACTCCTCCGAAGGTTACGCGTCGCCCATTTGGGCCGGGCTCACACCCAAATCGGGTGCATCTGGATCAGCATCGGCCGTCGCATCCGAAGGCTGCGGGTGACCGAACTTTTCGGCGATGGCGTCTTGATCATCGTCCTTGCTGACTTCGTTGTGGAACCAGCAGGCACTAAAGTGATCTGTTCCAACTTCCATCAGCGGTGGGTTCTTGGATTCGCACTGTTCGCGAGCATAGTTGCAGCGCGGAACAAATGGGCACATATCCGGCAGATCGATGAGATCAGGTGGAAGACCGCGAATCGGCTGAAGTTTCTCCTTGGTGCGGGCGTCGAGTCGAGGAATCGACTTCATGAGGCCCACGGTGTACGGGTGCTTCGGATTCGCGAAGATCTCCTCAGTTGAGGCGGTCTCAACGATGTGACCGGCGTACATAACCTGCACGCGGTCGGCCATACCGGCCACCACACCCATGGAGTGGGTGATCATCATCACACCTGCGCCGGTTTCGCTCTGGAGGTTGCGCATCAGATCCAAAATCTGGGCCTGAATGGTCACGTCCAACGCGGTTGTCGGCTCATCGGCGATGAGAAGCTTCGGGTTACAAGACAGGGCCATGGCGATCATCACGCGCTGACGCATACCACCAGAGAACTGGTGAGGGTACTGATC
>JAFAEA010000111.1 GCA_023424355.1 Chloroflexota bacterium
CCAGATCGACCGATGAGCAGCGCAAACTCCCCTGCTCCCACCTGCCATTCAAGCGATCGCAACGTTGGATTCTGGCTCTCGGGCCAGGTGTAGGAGAGCTCCTGGATATCGATGATGGAGGCGGTCACTGTTCCACCTCCCGATACGGAAAGAGTGCCGGAGTCAGCAATGGCATCAACGCCACGAGGAATCTGAAATCGATAACCGGCACCTCAAGATCGGGATAAGGATTGAATGTCACCGCCTGTGAACCTGTACCGAAAAGTGCCAGAAACAAGATAAGTGACAACGCGGAAGCAACCATCACGGTCACATCGGGCCGAGTGAGCAGATGTTCTCGGAATCGGGTGGGTCGGTGCATTGGAACGGGCGATCTAATCATGAGGACAAGGGCAGCCACTGCCATCAGTGTTGATGCATACGACAACAATGCATTGGCCAAGCTCAATCCATAGGCGAGCAGGACAAGCGATGCTATGAGCACCATACCGGCGAAAGCGAAGTGATTCCGATTCTGGACTTTGGTGCCCGCAGAGGCACCGAATCCTCGTGCTTCAAGTGCTTCGCTCATCGTGAGTGCGCGACCAAGAGATCCATCGAGCAGCGGGATCAAAATCGGCAACGCATCCTTCCCAGACCGGAGGGTGTGGCCGCGTGCGGCCTGTGCCTCCCGGATATCGGTGAGCGCTTGGGATGCCGATGGCAAGAACGACCATGCCACCGAAGCAGAGACGGCCAATGGCGCCAAACGTGCAGGCAGTACTCGCACCAATGCCACCCAGTCCAGTCCAGACGCCGTCGTAGTGCCAATAAGAACCAGACACACCATCGCGAACCCGGAAACGATACCGTAGGCAATTGCATTCCAGGTGATATCCCAGCCCCACGGCAAGGTGACGGCGATTTGGTTTCCACTTCTCACGGTCAGCGCGTTAATCACAACACCAATGGCGGCAAACAGAATCGCGATTCGAATAATCCATCCCCAACGAACAGCATGGGGTGGGATGCAAACGATTCTGACGGTGATAACGATAAACAACATCTGGAGGACCAACAGCGGGTGTCTGGTCACCAACATTGGCACAATGCTGCAGAGTCCCCATAGCAGCCAGGTGCGGCTATCCAGGGGAGTCATGCTGGGTTCTGGGTCGGACGCTTGGCCCGGTAAATAAGCACACCACCGGCCAAAACCAGAATGCCGAAAGCAGTAGTGGCCGGAATCCAGGTGGGAGTGGCCTCGTCCTCTGGAGAATCACCGTCTGTGCGAATGGCGCTCAGCGGGCTCTCTGCGTCGCGATCGGCGCCCGCATTGGTTGCCATGTCATCCATGCTTACCAGCGGCAGCGTGGGAGTCTCAGCACTCCAGCTGAGAGCGTAGATATCGCCGTCGGCTACCTTGGCACCGCTAACGCCGGTGGCGACCATCCCCCACTCGTCTCCATTCAGTTTCATCAATCGCCAGAAAGGTGAGCTCGAGTTGGTTTGGCAGAGTCTCGCACGACAGTCGGCTGCAGGACATCCAGTGGCATCGATTTGGCACACGCCTTCGCCCAGCCCGCCAAAACTCACGGTGACGATCTCCAGATCCGTGGAGTGGATAAGATCTATGAGTGAGGTTTCCTCGTCTTCAAACGGAATCCACATCCAGGTGGTCCGATCGTCGCCATAATCGATGATCACACCCGCCTGATTCCAGGTGTCCTGGGCGGTGGCAGGTGAAAACATCATCGCCAGACTGCACACAACCACAAGGATTGTGTGCAGCTTTTCGTTGCGACATAGGGGGCCGAATACTGCGGAGATCATGGGAGATCGCTAGGCCGCAATATCCAGGGCGGTCTCGCCCGGCACTACCGGAAGAACCACACCTACGCCTGCCGGAATGACTTGCACGGTGGTGAACGAGTTATCGGTCACATCCGAATGCATCCAGTGATAGGCGCCATTAGCGTTCTGGAAGGTGCCCAGCGCTGACTGCAGGTGCGTAGCATCTTCGCCGACGGCGATGAGTGCCTGCGCCACCAGCGCAGTGGAGTTGGCATCCGCTTCGGCACCGACCGAGTAGGCTGCGCCCTGCTCGTTGACGGTGAGCTTCACAAAGTCGATTGCCTTGGCTACAACCTGGCTATCGCCTTCGCCCAGAGCAACGAGTGCCTGCACGAGCATAGCGGTGGTGTTGCTATCCGCCATGGAAGCATCGGTGGAACCATCCCACGCGAAACCGCCGTTATCGGCCTGCATGGTTTCAAGCACGGAAATCGCTTCGGCTGGAACCTCAGAATCGGTCACTGCCAGCGCCATCAGCGCGTAGGAATGATCGTAAAGAGATGCGCCGTACAGGTTGGTGTCGGCATCCAGACCTTCTAGCACGATCTCGAGTGGTGCTGTGCCACCGATCTCCATGTCCTCATCACCCACGGCCACGAGCAGCAGCACGAGCTTGGCAGCGGCACCTGGTCCGGAGGTGGCGTATTCGGCAGTTGCATCGGTACCATCGAGGTAGGCGATTGCCTTGTCGATGGAATCACCAGTGTCCAGATCGCCTTCTTGAGCGGCGACGAGGGCAACCACAGCATCAATGGTGGTGCCAACATCTGGATCACCAGAGAAGCCGAGCCAGCTTCCATCTTCCTGCTGCTGGCTCACCAGCCATTCCACTGCGGCACCAGTACCCGGTGCAACCACAGGAGTAGCTACAGGTGATGCCGCCGGAGTGGCATCCTGAGCGGCTGCTACCGGAACCAATGCGGTCATCATCAACATGAACATCGCAACAACGCGTGCGATTGATTTGGCCATGCCAGAATCCTCCAACACAGAGAGAGCTCTCTCCCAAAAAACACAAAAACCTGCTCAGGCGAGCAGGTTGCAAAATGACGATTGCGTCAAACCCATATTCTGGGATGATTCGACGCCTGCACCCCTGGATTCGCGAAGGGCCTCAAGCGAACCTGGCAGGGTTTTCTGGCTCGGATTCCGGTGGAATCCTCACAGTTGCGCGACAGCCCCGGAATTTCACCGGCTTGCCCCTATATGCACCAAAGTTCGTAGAGTGCTATTCGGTTTCAGGCGAATACATCGCCATTTCTCAATGATACAGCACCCCTATCGACCTCGCCGTCAGCAGAAAATGAAATTTCGCGCGATACTCTTTGAGGACTCAGAGCGGAGAGAGAGTTGAGTTGAAAAACTATTTGAATCGAGGGTGTGGTGGAGTTTGATCAGTCACTATATTTTGCGCTGAGTGCCTTGGTGGCAAGCGTATTCGGGAGCATGCTTGGGTTGGGCGGAGGAGTGTTCATTATCCCGCTCTTTACCCTGCTGCTGGGTGTGGATCCTAAAGTGGCGATTGCCGCCAGTGCGGTTTGTGTAGTGGCCAATAGTGTTATCGGTTCTCTACGCCACGTGAGCAACGGCTATGTGAACATTCGGCTGGCAATGCTTCTGGAAGTCACCACCGCCATCGGCGCCATTATTGGCGCGATCATCGCAGTTCGCATCGATGCGGATGTTCTCCGCGGACTCATGGGTGTGCTGCTCCTGTATGCGGCATATTCGATGGCACGTGGAAACAAATCGGCAACAGCCGGTTCAGATGATGAGCCATTGCCGGATCCGTACGGGATGGAATGGCAATACTCCGATCACGGTTCAGCCGTGCGGTATGTGCCCCAGAAGCTGCAAGCAGGTATCGGAGCAGGCACCATCGCCGGTGTGCTGAGCGGCATGCTCGGCATCGGCGGCGGCCTTGTGAAAGTACCCGTGATGAATCTGGTAATGAAGATTCCTCTCCGTGCAGCTGCAGGTACCAGCAGCTTCATGGTGGGTATGACCGCGGCCGCAAGCGCACTCGTCTTCTACTCGGCCGGCCACATGGATCCAAACGTCACCGCGCCTGCTCTGGTAGGCACGCTCTGTGGATCCACACTAGGTTCAACCCTAACCAAGAAGTTCCATGTTGGGCATCTCCTCAGCATATTTGTCGTAATCATGCTCGTGCTTGGAATCAATATGATCCTGAGCGCCTTCGGCATTAACCTGATCTAGGAGTTTTCCAATGTCCACCGATCAACGACCACTCGTTCAGCAACAACTTGATGGCATCGTCAAAGAAATTCTGCAGACTTATCGAATTGCGATCTATCTTGGCTTCGCAGCCATATTCGTGGGATTTTTGATCGCGATTGTTTCTGGTGATGAGCTTTCCAGCGAGCTTGGAAATATCGGCAGCATTGTCCGCAATCTCAAGGATCTCGAGGCAGAAGGCTTCTTCGGGCTAGGTATTGGTATTATCCTGCTCGCGCCAATTGTGATGTTGCTGCGGGCACTTCTTGGCTTTTTGGCCATCAAGGATCAACGTTTTGTGGTGTTCACCGGTATTGTGGCGCTGATACTCGTTGCCTCTACAATCTTCTCAATCGCTCACTAGTCATTTCCAGGGAACCAAAAAGTCAATGCAAACCTCTATTTGTATCGTCGTCGCTATGGAAAGCGAACGGAAGCATCTCGATGCGCTCATGCCCGGCTGGGAGCGAGAAGAAGATCCCATTTGGCCGATGTGGCGGCAAGGTGACATTCTCACCATCACATGCGGGATCGGTATGGTGGCTGCTGCAGCAGCCACACAATACGTGATTTCGCGTTTCGCCCCCAAATACGTCCTCAACTTTGGCTGTACGGGTGCGCACATGATGGATATCCACCTGGGAGATGTGGTTATCGGCGATCACATTGTGAATCACGGTCTCATGCGATTCGCACCGAATGGAAGCATCATTCCGCTCACCATTGGCTTCCATGTGCCAGGGGAAACGGAATCCGTCACCCAGCTCAACAGCGATCCGCGACTCCTGTCGATCGCTCAATCAGTTGCTGAGAAGCTCGATTTGCCGATCTGGCCGGAGGAGCCAGATCATCCCCGGTCTACCCACGAGCCTGCGGTGCACACAGGCACAGTGAGTTCAGGTGATATCTGGAAACAGGATCCCGTGGTGATCCGGCAAACACACGAGCTTACGGGATCGCTCTGTGAAGATATGGAAGCGGCGAGCATCGCCCAGATTTGCGCAATGCATCGCGTGCCATTCCTGACCGTAAAGGACATCTCGAACAACGAGCTGCATCGCAGCACGATCTTCGAAGGATCGACCTCCGAACTTCATTCGGATGAATTGGGGCTGCGTGCTGCGATGGTGCTCTCAAGGGTTATTCGGGTATTGGTCGGCGAAACGAGCGAAGTTACTCGTAAATCGGTGGCTTCACAGTCATAGTACCCGCCGCCGGGTCCATTTCCAGCACGAACTCCGGATGGTTTGGCACCATCAGATCGTCCGGGGAATCTGGACGTTCGCCAATCACCAACACATCGTGCGCACCGGTTTCGATCAAATCGATCACAGTCCCCAGAGGTTCGCCCTGCTCGTTCGAGACCTTGAGACCGATAAGTTGGAACAGGAAGTACTCGCCTGGCTCCAGCGGTCTCGCATCGGCACCACTGATCTTCACATTCAGGCCGCTGAGTTTTGCGGCGGCTTCTGGCGTTTCGGTACCAGCGAGCTTAACGAGTGCACCTTTATCCGTGAATCGGATGGATTGCAGCTCAATCGGGGTATCGCGCTCGCCGAGATAAATCGTCTTGATCTTCTTAAGATGATCAGGATCATCCGTCAGCACGTGCATGCGCATTTCGCCGCGAACTCCGTGGGCACCGCCGAGCCGACCAACGGTCAGACGGACGTGCTCAACCGGGGTGGTTGGCTCCGGACCTTTGGTTTCGCGCAGTGTTGGCGGGCGCTTGCGCGCGCGTGCAACTGGTCGTTTCTTACGCTGGGACACAGACGGGGAGTCGGTATTCGACTCCCCGTTGCTGCTACCTGGCGTATTGGTGGCGTTATTCTCGTCCTTCAATGTCCAGGCTCACTCGTACATGTTCACGGGATCCGACAATCATGAGGATTGATCGGATGGACTTGGCGATACGACCGCCGCGGCCGATGACCTTGCCGAGATCCTGCTCGGGCAAAAGCACCTGCACGCGGAGCGATGAACCGCGCTGATCGGCGGAAATGCTCACCTCATCGGTATCATCCACCAACTGGAAGACGATCCACTCAACAAGGCCGCGGAGCTGCTCAGCGAGGTCACCCTCGGCGGTTTCGACCCGGGCCAATGCCTCTTCGGTGTCGAATCCGGCATCTTCACCGGCTTCAACATCTTCGAAGTCTTCTTCGAGATCGTCGAAAGATTCTTCTTCGGTGTCGAAATCGTCCCGTGGCTCAACCATTAGCTTGCCGCTTCTGCCTTGGCCTCAGCGCGATCCTGGACCTTCTTGTTGTAAAACTTGTCGGCAGGAATAATGCCCTGCTTCTTGAGCAAGCCTTCAACGGTCTCACTTGGCTTGGCGCCAACGCTCAGCCAGTGCTGAACACGATCTTCCTTGATGGTGAGCTCGGCCGGATCGACAATCGGATTGTAAGTACCGATGACTTCAATGAATCGACCGTCTCGTGGGGAGCTATGCTCGGTGGCAACGATTCGGTAGAACGGTCGCTTCTTGGAGCCCATGCGTCGCAGACGAAGTTTAATCACAGTAATGTTTCTCCACAGTGCCAAATCTGGCAATATTCGTTCGTGTATATCACCCTCGGGTTACCAATTGAGGAGTTGGCAGAGCCGAATGCTTCAGCGGCGCTCAACGTAATTCGAGCAAATGGCTGCACTGGTGCCATTCCAACGCGCATGAAAGCACGACCACCCAAGGCGGCCTCGATTGGTGAGTGTACCACAAACCCGCCAAATCATGGCAGTTTCATGGAACTACTCATGCCCATCTGCCCAAACAAGTGCCGCCTTCACCGCTCGCTGCCAGCCCTTGTAGCTGGCGGTGCGATCTCCCTCCGACATCGCGGGTTCGAATCGTTCGTCCAGGTGCCAGTTCTGCTGCAAGTGCTCGAGATCTTCCCAGAATCCGACAGCAAGCCCGGCCAGATACGCTGCGCCAAGTGCCGTGGTTTCCGGCACTTCTGGCCGCAACACTGATTTACCGATGATATCTGCCTGGAACTGCATCAGGAAATCGTTCGCCACCATACCGCCATCAACGCGTAGCTCGAGGAGATCCGTATCGACATCCTGGCGCATAGCATCGAGGACATCCCTGGTTTGATAGGCCACCGATTCCAGGGTCGCCCGCACAATCTCTTCCCTACCCGTTCCGCGGCTGAGGCCGACGATTGTGGCACGGGCATAGGGATTCCAGTAGGGTGCACCAAGACCGGTAAAGGCCGGAACGACATAGACTTCGCCGGAAGAATCGATAGATGTTGCCATCTGCTCGGTGGCGGCGGCATCGTCTACGATTCGCAATTCATCTCGCAGCCACTGAATAGCCGCTCCCGCGATGAAGATTGCCCCTTCGAAGGCATACGTCGGCTTACCATCGATTCCCCAAGCGATGGTGGTGAGCATGCCGTGCGAACTGGCCTTCGGCTTGTCGCCGATGTTCATCAGCAGGAACCCACCGGTGCCATAGGTCTGCTTCGCCATGCCCACGTCGAATAGGGTCTGACCAAAGCTCGCGGCTTGCTGGTCGCCAGCATCTCCAGCGATTGGGATCGCCTTGCCGAAGATCTCCGGATCGGTATCGCCGTAGTGGGAACTACTTTCTCTCGGTTCCGGCAATATGGCTTTTGGAATGCCGAGGAGATTGAGAATTTCATCATCCCATTCCAGCGAGTTGATATTGAATAGCATGGTGCGGCTGGCGTTTGAGTAATCGATGATGTGGACCTTGCCGCCTGTCAGTCGCCAGATGAGGTAACTATCGACCGTACCGAAGGCGAGATCCCCAGCTTCCGCCCGTGCCCGCACGCCTTCGACGTTCTCAAGAATCCAGCGCAGCTTGGTACCGGAGAAGTATGGATCGATAACGAGTCCAGTCTTCTCGGAGATCTTCTCGCTCCAGCCATCAGCCTTCAACTGATCGCAATACGCTGCGGTACGGCGATCCTGCCAGACGATGGCGTTGTATACCGGCTCGCCCGTGGCTCGATCCCATACGATGGTGGTTTCGCGCTGGTTCGTGATGCCAATGGCAACGACATCCTCAATTGCGACGGCTCCCGATTTCAGCACGTGCTGCGCAGTAGCGAGCTGACTCTGCCAAATATCCTCCGGATTGTGTTCTACCCAGCCCGGCTGTGGATAGATTTGCGGGTACTCCTGATGCTTTAGCGCCAATGTGCGGCCATTTTCGCCAAAGAGAATCGCGCGGGAGCTGGTTGTTCCCTGATCGAGTGAGAGCACGGCTCGGGGCATGTAGAACCTCCGGATAGAGACGGATGAGTGTTGATGCAAGAATACTGCGGATACACAAAACCGGCCCGGAATGTATTCCGGGCCGGTTAACCGTTGTACCGATTATCGAGGAGACTCTTCGTTATCCGAATCCTCAGCCTGCTTTTGACGGCAGCACACACTGACCACGGCGTCAGTCAAACTCTTTGGCAGGCCCATTGCTTCGGCGCGCTCCTTCACCTCGGAGGAATCCTGTCGAAGCACCAATGCTTCGGCGATCAACCTGCTCGGGCGAGCTTGCCCAACTGAAGCATCAAACGATACGCTGTTCACTCACTTCTCCCCGTACTTTTTGTACACTTAATCCACTTGACGTTAATCATTCGCTCATGATTCGAGCGTTTGCCTATGCCTATCCTACTTAGTACGGCTGTATACATCAACTGTGTTATGTCGATTTAAGCACACTATTAACGCATTCGCAGAAAAATCCCTGCAAACGGAAAAGTCATTCCTGTAAATCCGCGTTTCCGGAACGAGGATCAGGCATTTTTCGGCAGTTGTTTGCCTATTTGTCGATGGAACTCTGCCAATTCGGTTTCTCGTTGCTCATCGCTCCAGCCATAGAGCTCCTGGGCAACAAAGCTCATCGATTCTGCCATCCCGAATCCGGCATCGGCATCCATCGCCAGCATGGTCCGGCGCAGCATGATATCGGCCAGACTCACGGCATACTCGTGCTCCAGGGAGAACGGGATGATCGCAATGATGGCATCGTGACCTTCACGTATCGGTTGCTGATAACGGGGATTTGTTTCCGCTAGCTTCACGATATCGTTGGCACGAATTCCGTACCGATCGACCAGCCACCTGGCAGCGGGCTCGCTCAACCACTCAGGCCGGGATGCGACAAAGCGATTCTTCTCCACCACCATGTTGGCGGCAGCGCCAGGAAGCATTTTTGTTCGCGTGGGGCTCTTCTTGCCACCAACGGGGCGACCGAACACCTTGTCGATATCGTTCACCGCATCCTCGGAGAGCGATCGGTAGGTGGTCAGCTTGCCGCCAATGATGGTGAAAAGGTTCGCAGCCTTGGGCGCGTGGTTCTGCACGATATGTTTGCGAGTGATAGCTCCGGTGGAACCTTCGGGCACATATGGCAGGGGGCGCACACCTGCAAAGGTGTACAGCACATCATCGCGTTGCAACTTGGCATCCGGAATGGCGAGGTTCGTTTCATCGAGCAGGTAGCGGATTTCGTCCTCGGTGGCGACGATTTCGTCCAGATCGCCAGAAAAGCGGA
>JAFAEA010000238.1 GCA_023424355.1 Chloroflexota bacterium
TTGCGACCAATGGCAAGACCATTGCCGAGCAGATCGGTGCGCAGATCTTCATCGATGGCTGGGCAATGTTGTTCCCGGGCGATCCTGAGGCTGCGGTCGATTTCGCCGGTCGCGCAGGTAGCGTGAGTCACGATGGCGAAGCCGTGTACGGCGCGCAATCAATTGCCGCAATGGAAGCCATGGCATTCGTTGAGCAGGATGTGAAAGTTCTGCTCGATACTGCCGAAAAGTACGTGCCGGCCGATTCCATTATCCGTCGGGTAATTCACGATGTACGCAATTGGAGCGAGCAGGATTCCAGTTGGTACGACACTCTGGCGAGAATTCAGGGAACCTACGGGTACGACAAGTACCTCGGCGCCTGCCACATGGTGCCGAACCATGCGTTGATCATCATGGCGCTGGTTTGGGGCAAGAGCGATTTCCGCCAATCTCAAATGATCGTCAACACTGCCGGATGGGATACGGATTGCAACGCCGGCAATGTTGGCGCGATTCTGGGGATCAAGGATGGTCTGGAGACCTTCTCCAACTCCGGATACGATTTCCGCACCCCGATTGCAGATCGCCTTTACCTCTCAACAGCAGAGGGTGGCCGCGCCATCGGTGATGCCGTGCAGGAAACACTCCGCATCGTTCAGGCGAGTTCCGCCCTTCACGGCGAAGCGTTTGACGCACCAGAGGATGGTGCCCGCTTCCACTTCTCGCTGCCTGGTTCCGTGCAGGGATTCATGGCAGATAACGAATCCGGACTTCAGGTCAGCAATGCGAATGGCAAGCTCCGACTGGAGCCAACAGGCGACGAAGCGCAGATAGCCACCACACCAACCTTCATTCCGGAAGAAGCCCGCGATATGAAGCCGTATCGCCTGATTGCATCGCCAACACTGCATTCCGGACAAACGGTGACTGCAAACGTTTCCTCACCGGACGGCGAGGCGACTGTCGCTCTCATCGCCCGCAAATACGGCGAAGGTGATGCGATTGTCGAAATCGAGGGACCATCGGTGTCCGTCGCCTCGGGCGAAACTGCCACCATCGAGTGGATGGTTCCGGATACCAATGGTCAGCCGATTCTGAATCTCGGCCTGAAGGTTTCGGGCGGCAAGGCGGTGGAGGTCGATTCGATCTCCTGGAGCGGCGCGCCGACGGTCTCCTTCAATTCGGTGACCGATGCGACCATGTGGCGCCAGGCCTGGGTGGATGGTGTGCAGAACTGGAGCGCTCACTGGATGGCGAACCCGTACACACTTGGTCAGGATGAAGGCATCGGCCTTCTCAGCCAGGGAACCGAGGATTGGACAGACTACGAGGTGTCCGCCCAGCTTTCCGTGCCGTTGGCGGCATCGGCTGGCATCACTGGTCGAGTCGGCGGTATGAAGCGCTACTATGCATTCACCATCTGCAATGACGACACGGTGAAGATCACCTGCATGAACAACACGGGATCGACCCTCGCAGAGGCACCGTTCAAGGCGGATCCGGATACCACCTATGCCATGTCGTTCAAGCTGGATGGCGATACGCTCATTGGCGCAATCGACGGCAAGGAGCTGGTTCGGGTGCAGGATTCCACGTTTGAGGCGGGCGCGGCCGGGTTCCTGATTGAGGAAGGTACTCTGATCGCCACCACCATTAATGTGAAAGCGGTCTAGCATCAGCCTGATTGGCAAGCGCAAGTTGGAACGGGCGACCTGAGGAACTCTCAGGTCGCCCGTTTTCGCGCTTCGGCTACAGCACGCCTGCAGCTTTGAGAGCCTCCACGGCTTCGCGCGGGGTTGCTTCCTGAATATCCTTACCGAGCGCTTCTGTTACCTGATCCTTCCCGATGTTACGGGCGTTGATGGTTTGCCAAAAGGCGTTCCAGCTGTACTCCGGGAGGTGATCCTCCTCGGATGGCGCGGGAGTTGTAGCAGGAGCCGATGGAGCCGCGGGTTTATCTGGAGCCACCGTCGGCTGATTGCTTACCAGCGATTGCAGCGAATCGAGCGCGGTGCACACGGCCAGGGCCTGTACCATCGCCATCTGATCGGACCACGAGGTTTCGGCATCGACATCCTGAGAGGCAATGTACGAGCTCATTGCACCACCCACGTAGCCGGTGCTGGCACGCACGGCGATGGCAGTGTCATCGGCGCGCACGGGATCGATGCGCACAATCGCATTGGGATCGCGCACACGGAAGAGCGCCAGCCGGATCTCCGCGATCTCGGGTGAAACCTCCTGCTCCTTGCGCAGCGTTGCCAATCGGGCGCGTAAGTCTTCGATTCCTGTTCTCTGTGCCGCCATGTGTTCTCCTGCCAATCACTTCATTATAGAAGGTGGCACAATGAACGCGAGGTACAAGGGAGATAGCATGACCGAGAAAACCAATATCGAACTACTGGATATGATCTGGCCGGAGACCGGCCTCAGCACTACTCTCACCGCACCGGATAAGCCGAAGGACACACTCGGCGAAGGTGATCAGGTGCAGCTCAGCATCGATTTCCTCACCATCACGCTGAGTCCGCTGGAGTTGATCCAACTGGCGGCATTTCTGCGCGTGGGGATGGACGAGCTGATGGAGCGACACCCCTCGCTGCAGCGCGATGTGGTGAACGCGTTTGATATCAAGGATTGATTTCAGCAAACATTCAGGTTCGGCTCAGCGTACGTTCAGATGCACACCCTATTCTTTGATTATTGAGAAGTGAGACCAACGCTTCTTGATTTCTCTCCTCCCCAACCCCGATCGGACCCGGCACCTACAAGCCGGGTCCTTTCATTTTTCTGCCGCTCCGTGTTCGGCGGTAGAATGGAGGCATTGCGACGCTCTCGAAAGCAATGGAGGACACATGAGCGAGAAACCACAGTACTGGATTGTTGTGAGTTCACTGGATAATCACCACATCACCCGCGATCGCGGCTTCGATCTGCAGGGTCTCAAGACCCGTCAGCGCAAGAAGCTGGAATATGTGGAGCCGGGTGACAAGTTCATCTATTACACCACCGGTGTGAAGAAGTTCGCCGGTATCACCACCGTCACGGAAAAGGGCTTCGAGGATCACTCACCGATCTGGAAGAGTGGCCCCACCAAGAAGCAGGATGATTACCCCTACCGCTTCCCGATCGAGAAGGATATCTGGCTCGATGACGACAAGATGGTGGATGTAGAACCCATCGCCCTGAAGATGGAGCACACCAAGCGCTGGCCGGAAAAGAACTGGCATCTGGCGTTCCAGGGCAATGTTCATAAAATTGAGGAACCGGATTATCTGCTTATTCGCAAAGCTATTGAGGCCGCGAGCAAGGGATAGTTCTCTCCCCCCTATAGAGACACAGACACACGGCGGCCTCCGGGTCGCCGTTTTGCGTTATGGGAACCGAATCATGGTGAAACACGTACTGGAGGTAACCATAATCTCCCAGACGAGTCACCACCGAAAGGACACCATCATGGATCGTCGCAAGTTCCTGTCCGCCGCTGCCGGTTCATCACTGGCATTCGCGCTTCCCACACTTTCATTTGCCCAAAGCGAGGAGAAGCCGGATTTCGAGATCGCCGGCACCGCGCAGACTGACCCTGCCGGGTATGAGATCGCCTGGAGCAGAGATTGGACTCTTCGGGATGACCTCTCACCGTTGCTGGAGAAAACTGTGCCCGGCACCCGCGGATTCGTCGCTCTGGATATTCCGTCCATCCCCGGTATCGAGGGCAGTTCCAATGACCGCACCATCATCGAAACCGTTTTCGACGCCAGTGCAACTGACGCGGAGGCATATATCGCAGCGATTCCCAATAACCGCATGGAACAGGAAGGATATGCACCGGGCACGTACATCCACTCCCGCCATGTCACCGATCTCGGAGGCTGGATCTGCTTCGCGGCCGATTCCGCGGATCACTCGCAGGGGCTGCGTGGCATCGAGCTCTTCTATCTTCCGCAATCGCCAGGAGATCCGGTGCTGATCGTTTCCGGGAATTTCGTCACTCCCTCCGCTCCCGAATACAGGCCTGAATATCTGGAGTTTCTCGATTCCACCATCTCGATCAACGGGAACTGGCTATTCGGCATGGATGATTTGGGGAACTATTGGGACGCCATCCAAGCCGTCTCCGATGGTCCCATTTCCTAAGATCGCTTGAAGTTCGCTAATCGGCCACCTGTTCCGCATGGCCCGATCCGCAGGATGGACACGCTTCATCTCTCCGCACCTTGAGCGTGCGGAAGTTCATGGAGAGCGCATCGTACATCAACAATCGACCAACCAACGGCTCGCCGATTCCGAGGAGCATCTTGATCGCCTCGGTGGCCTGAATGGTGCCCACCACGCCCGGTAGCACACCCAACACGCCGGCCACGGCGCAGTTCGGTGCCAGCTCCGGCGGTGGCGGAGTCGGAAATAGGCAGCGATAGCACGGACTGTTCTCCTGCCGCGGATCGAAGGTGGTTACCTGACCATCGAACCGGAAGATGCTGCCATGCACTTGCGGGATTCCGAGGCGAACACAGGCATCGTTCACGATGTAGCGGGTCTCGAAACTATCCGAGCCATCGACGATGAGATCGTAGTTGCCAAAGATCTCATCAACATTCTCGGGGGTCAATCGCACCCGATGGGTGACTACTTCTACATCCGGATTAAGCGCTTCCATGGTGCGGCGAGCGCTATCGACCTTGGGTGAACCGATATCGTGGGTGCGATGGAGAATCTGGCGCTGTAGATTGCTGGCATCCACTACATCGTCATCGATCACGCCGATTGTGCCGACTCCAGCCGCGGCGAGGTAAAGCCCGGCCGGGGAGCCGAGTCCACCGGCACCTATGAGCAGCACTTTGCTATCGAGGAGTTTCTGCTGGCCCTCCACTCCGATCTCGGGAATCCGCAGATGCCGACTGTATCGCTGACTCTGCGCCGGATTGAGCTGGCGCGGCATTTCGATGGGGAGTCCGGCCTGCTTCCAGGCATCGATACCGCCGTCGAGACTGGCGACATTGGTGTAGCCAATGCTCCTCAGGGATTCGGCGGCAAAGAGAGATCGGGTACCGGATGCGCAATACACTACAACCGGAGTATCCGTATCCGGAATTTCCGTTTGCGCGCTGGTTTCCAGATAACCTCTGGCGATCACCTTGGCATTCTCGATGATGCCCTGGGCGGTTTCATCCGACTCGCGGATATCCAGTAACACGGCACCGGAGCGTCGCTTCTCCAACGCCTCAGCAGTATCGATTTGGGGTACAGATTCGCGCAATTGTTGCAGGCGCTGATTAAAGGTAGAAGACATGAGGCACCTCGCTTTCAATGCCCGTACTGTAGCACCGAAGCACTGCCGGGGCATTCTCCATTCTTGCTACGGCAATAGAGACCTCTCTTCACCCCGAAACATCCACTATTTGCCTACTTCCGGTAAGATAGTAGTAGGGCACACGCTGCCCGATATGTTCAATACGGAGTTATTCACCATGGTTTTGGACAAGATTTTCGGCCGATCACAATCTATGCCGACCGCCGAAACTGCTCTCCCAGGTCGGGAGACCTACAACTTTGAGGTCCCGAAGCATCACGCAGTAAACGGCAATCGCATACAGCCGCCGTTCCCACAGGGAATGGAAAGTGCCACCTTCGCCCTCGGATGTTTCTGGGGTGCCGAGCGCCTGTACTGGAAGATGGATGGTGTGTGGAGCACCTTCGCCGGCTACTCCGGCGGGTTCACCCCCTACCCCACCTATCAGGAAGTGTGCACCGGCGATACCGGCCACGCCGAAGTGGTGGAAGTTATCTACGATCCGCGCAAGGTGACCTATGCGCAGCTGGTGAAGGCGTTCTTCGAGAATCACGACCCTACGCAAGGCATGCGTCAGGGTGGAGATGTCGGCACGCAGTATCGCAGCGCCATCTTCTATCACAACGATGAGCAGAAGGCGATCGCCGAGGAGATGTCCGCCAACTTCAATCGCCTGTTGAAGAAGGCCGGGTATTCCGAAATGACCACGGAGATCGTGCCGGCCTCGGATTTCTACTATGCCGAGGAATATCACCAGCAATACCTGCACAAGGTGCCGGATGGCTACTGTGGTCTCAAGGGCACGGGTATCACCTGCGCCGTGAGCCGCCAGGATTCCGTGAATCTCACTGAAGAACTTGAACTGCCAGGAGCAAAGGAAAACTAATGTCTACCGATACAAAGCTGAAGCCAGTACCAGAAACAGAAGCTGAATGGAAAGAGATGCTGGGTCCGGAGAAGTACAACGTGCTTCGTCAGGCCGGCACCGAGCGTCCATTCACCGGCGCCTACAATGCTGTGTGGGACGAAGGCACCTACCGCTGCGGGGCTTGTGGCAATCCACTGTTCGATAGCAGCACCAAGTTCGATCACGGATGCGGCTGGCCGAGCTTCGGCGAAGCCCTGCCGGATGCCGTGACCTACATTGAAGATCGTAGCCACGGCATGGTGCGCACAGAAGTGCGCTGCGCTCGCTGCGATAGCCACCTCGGTCACGTCTTCCCGGATGGTCCGAAGGAATACGATGGCACCCGGTTCTGCATGAACAGCCTCGCGATCGATCTGGATCAGAAGTAGGCGAGAATCACTACGGGGATGGACCGTTTGGTCCATCCCCGTAGTGCGTTAAGTCGCTGGCAGAAATGTCCCTAAAGTCGCCAATCCCCTCTTGACCAAAATCGCTGCGGTGTCCTCATAGCACCGACTCTGGAACGCGGAATCTTCGACAAGCTTGCTCAGTTTAGCGGGGCCCTTTCGGCCGACGTATGCGCCATGGGAATCGAATGCCACAGCCAGATCAGTAATCACTTTGGCAGAAACATCGGGACTGTTCTGCAATGGACGACCAAGTGTGAGCAAAATGCGGATTGGAATGGATGCCTGTCGGTGAAGTCCTGTTCGTGCCCAGCCGGGATCAGCTATGTTGATTCTGACTCGGCCCCGCAATCGCCTGGCCATCTCCAGCATTGAGGCCATCGCGACGGCTTTGCTGGCAGCATAAGCTGATGTGGTCCTGAAGTTTGCGCCTTCAACCAATGCCTCCATATCTACCGTCCGAACCGCCAAGTGGTCGGAAGACCCCACCAAAACGATGCGAGAATTTTCTGACTTCTCCAGGAGCGGAAGCAACCGATGCGCCAGTAAAAGGCCCCCGAGGTGATTTACGGCAAATGTTCTCTCAAATCCCTCGGAGCTCAACTCAGGACTCTTTGGAGCAACACCAGCATTGAGGACCAAACCATCCAAGGAATCGACTTGAGTCAGAACCCTGTCTGCGAACCGATTGATCTCAGCCATCTCAGAAAGATCCGCATCGCTGCGATTTGTCCCGATTGTGTTATGACCTTGGGAGCGAATATTCGCAACAATTCGTGAACCAAAGTCACCGCCGGCACCAGTTACGAGATAGTTGGCCATCGATAAATTCTCCTCTATGAACGCATGTGCAATGTCTAGCACCGCCACCTTCTTGGGTGGTCGATGCAACTGGCCTAGAATAGAAGTGGACCTGTCAGAATCGGTGTGGATTCCGGCACTTCATGCATCAAAGGAGCTTCTGTGCCCGAACTGAAGGCGATCCTGTGGGATCACGATGGCACCCTCGTCAATACCGAACCCTACTGGATTGAAGCCGAGATCGAACTCGCCCAAAAATTCGATGTGATCTGGACCGAACAAAATGCTCTGGATCTCGTTGGTGGCCCGATGCTGGAAACCGGGCGGACCCTCAATGCGGCCGGTATTCGCATGGAACCGAGCGAGATTGTGGATTGGCTTGTGAATCGTGTGGATGAGCTCATGGATGAAAAGGGCATTCTCTGGATGCCCGGTGTGCAAAAGATCTTCGCCGAATGCGCGGAACAGAATATCCCCTGCGCCATTGTGAGTAATGCCGGGCGTAAGGTAGTCGGAAAAACCGCGTCCTACTTACCGCAGGACGTGATCAAGTTCACGCTCACCGCCGATGAAATGATTGTGGCCAAGCCCGATCCGTGGCCGTTTGCCCATGCCGCCGAGGTATTGGGTGTGGCGCCGGAAAACTGCATCGCCATCGAGGATTCACTCCCCGGTACGCTCAGCGCCGAAGCCGCAGGCATTCCTGTGCTGGTTGTGCGTGGACACGCCCCCGTTCCTGCTGGAGCGCATCGAAGCCGGGTGGATGATCTTTCCGAGATCACGCTCGACGATCTCCGCGATATTGTGAATGGCAAGAAGTTCGAGCTCGCCGAGGTATCCCAATGATTCTTCCGCAGGCGCTGCTCATCGATATGGATGGCACGCTGGTCGATTCCGAACCCTACTGGGAAGAAGCCAAGATCAATCTGGCCACCAGATTTGGTATCCCATTCACGTCGGCGGATGCCGCGGAATTGGTGGGCAAATCGATGATGGTTACGGTCGAAGCGATGCAGGCAGTCGGCGTACCATTGAGCGAGGAAGAGATTCTCGCGGCGCTGGTCGATGAAGTCGCGAATCGCGTGGGCGAGGGCATCCCCTGGTTGCCCGGTGCACAGGAGTTTCTGGCTCGTGCATCGGCAGCAGGAATCCCTTGTGCGCTCGTCACCCAGGCGTGGGCACCTGTGGCGAGGCATGTTGTGGAACAGAGCGATGGGGCCCTGCAGGTGATGGTTTCCGGTGGCGATGTCAGCCATCCGAAACCGCATCCGGAGCCATATCTGCTGGCAGCAGAGAAGTTGGGAGTTGATCCCACCAAATGTGTGGCGATCGAGGATTCGCCATCCGGTGTTGCCAGTGCCGAAGCAGCCGGCGCACAGGTGATTGTGATGCCAGGTATTCATCCGGTGGAGCCATCGCCGAATCGACATCCGGTCGAATCTATGGAAAATGTCACTATTGAGCTGCTCGAACGCTTGGTCAGTAAGCCTCTGGGGTAATCCTAGGGCAGCCCAACGCTCAATCTATTGATCGATCAGGGGCGATTCCAACCGTAGGCCTCGGGCTTCATGCCCGAGCTTTGGAATTGCCCGGGGATAATCCTGTGAGTAAACCACAGGACCGGGGCCTACGATTTGAAATAACTATCAATTGGCGGATTCCCATATCCACCCACAAGGACAAATCTCTCATGAGCGAAGAACCACGATACCCAAATCCGGCCACCACCACCCCGGAACGCGTACTGATGATTCAGGCGCACCCGGATGATTGCGAATTCGGCAGCGGTGGCACCATTGCCAAATGGGCCGCCGAGGGTGCCGAAATCTACTACTGCTCCATCACCAGTGGTGATAAGGGCACCAAGGATCCGAATATCACCGGTGAAGAACTTGCCGCCCTACGCGAGCAGGAGCAGCTGGAAGCCGCCAAGGTGCTGGGTGTGAAGGAAGTCATCTTCCTGCGCTACCTCGATGCCACCCTTGTGCCAGATCTGGAACTGCGTCGCGATCTCACCCGCGTGATCCGTCAGGTACGACCAACTGCCCTGATGTGTTTCGATCCCACTGCGCGACTGCATGGCGATGGCTACATCAACCATCCAGATCATATTGCTGCCGGAGAGGCGAGCCTCGCGGCCGTGTTCCCGAGCTGTCGGGATCGCCGCACCTTCCCGGAACTGCTGGAAGAAGGGTTGGAGCCGATCGAGGTGCCGTCTATCTATCTCTTTGCTGCTGCCCAGGCCGACACCTGGATCGATATCAGTGGTTACGTAGATACCAAGATCGAGGCGCTACGCAAGCACGTCACCCAGGTGGGTGAAGATGCCGATCTGGAATTCGTGCGCGAATGGGCAAAGGGCAATGCCGGTTTGAATCCCAACACACCTGAGGACGCCGGTGAGTACTCCGAGGCGTATCGGTACATGCATATCGGGTAAAATGGCAGGAGTAACAACCTGACATTTTTCCAGGAGCACACACCTCATGATGCAGCGCAGTATTGGTATGTATATCGCCAACAAGGTGAAAGACGAGATATTCCGGCCCGAAGAGGTGGAAACCGAAGACGGCGAAGTTCAGTACATCCAGCAGGAGAACGATCCGCTTGATGGCGAGCTGATTCGCGATAACTCCGGTGCAGTTCTTGGCCGCGCCTATCGCGTGCCGGCATCGGTGTACGTGGTGGCGAGTGGCGATGTGGATGCCGATGTTGCGCTGGAGAACGCGCTCAACGATCCGGATCATGAAACCATCATCCACTGGGAAGGTAACGAAATCGGCGCTCTGGTATTCGTCAGCTCCGAGGCGAAGCAATCGGCGGCCAAGGGTCCACGAGGATTCCGCGCCGACGACGTGTAAGAGGCAGCACTGAGCTAAACGGAGAGGCTGGATCGAGTTCCAACCTCTCCGTTTTGCAATTGTCGATGCCTAATCCCCAAGAATCTCCTGAATGCTTTGCTCCGGCACTCCCAGATACTGCAAGGCTTCGTATGGATCGGGATAGGTATCGTCGACACTGCCGACTTCCCTGAACGGACCAACCGTAATGAGCACGTGCCAATCAGCGTCGTTGCCGATCAAACACCACTCACGGGCATCATCGCAGGCCACCCAATCCGGAAAGTCATACATGTTGGCTCCCAACCAGATGTAGAGCCCGGTCACGCTGTCATCGCGATGTGTTGGCCA
>JAFAEA010000254.1 GCA_023424355.1 Chloroflexota bacterium
TTCTCTGGCGTCTCCACACCTTCACCGGCGGAAAGCAGATCCACGAGGTGAGCCTTCTCCTCAGCGGTGAAGCTCTCATCGATCTCGAGATCGTGGATGAATTCTGGGATTTCCTCGGCGTGAAGTACTGGATAATCCGGCTCTTCAATTGTCAGCTCGGCTCGAGGGTGCAGGAACACGGTTGCGGCGGTGACATCCACTTCCAGATTGTTTGCGGCCAACCAGTTCTCGACCAGCGGAACAAGTCGGTCGTTCTCGAAGCTCGGGTTACCAAGCTGCGGTCCACTGAACGCGAACATTTTGCGGATGAGCCCGCCTTTTTTGCGCCAAACAGACTTCTTTTGTTCGATCTGGCCGTCGATCTCTTTGCCGTTCAACACCAGAACTCCGCCGTTGTACACGGCGAGGTGATCAACGACTTTGGATTTGCCTCTGTCGTCGGTCAGCTTCGCGTAGTGAATGAGCGTCACCTGATCAGAGAGGTTCTTCATGCGTACATCAAGAATTTGGTCGTTTCTCGGATTTCGGGTCCAGCGGCCAATGCCCTGCATACCGACATTGAAGAGGATGAATCCACCAATCATGGCCACGTATGCAAACAGGAGCGCATTTGGCAGCATGGCCAGGAACATGGCGCTGGAGAGAATCAGAAATCCGATGAACGCAAACCACTTGCTCTTGCGCTTTTGTTGTTTGATGTGTTGGGAGTGACGAACAGTTCGCATGGAGGCTGGAGGGTTCCTTCAATATTGCAGAAGCGCACAAAATTGCGCTGAACTGCGGGCAATTATCGGACACTACACGTGATACCGCGCGTTCTTATGAGTGTACCAAAAGTGACCCACCTATAACGTGGAAGGAATGCCGAGTGTGCTCTCCAACCATTGTCGTCCAAACGCGAGCATCAGCATCACGCCCAGGCCAATTACCAGGCCAATTGCTCCCGGGACGTGAAGCTGCATGCGCTTAACGATCCGCTCATCAATTCGAGTAGCCAGCAACAACGTTACGGTGGCCAGCGTGGAAACAACGATCCATGCGCTTATCACCAGCAGGATCGCGAATGGCAGGTACAACCATCCCGGCGCGAAGGCCAGGATCGCCGCAACAACCGGCAAAAAAGCGATGCTACCGGCAATATCCCGCCAGGAGCTCATCACCGGTTCGCGATCAGCAATCTGAAATACCGTTCCACCCAGCAACCACACAAGGGCGACGGCGAGTCCCACTCCGGCTCCATACCCCGTGATCAAGCGGGTTGTGTTCGTGGTGGTCCATGGATGCCACGCACCGACATCGGTCAACAATGAGTTGAATCCATCGGCAGCCATCGCCGCAACGAGGAATCCGACTGCAACGAGAATCGGCATTGGTGGCAGATGCTGCGAGAACAATCGACGACGGTACGCCAGCCACGCGAGCGTTCCCGCCACACCGGTGTAAATACCGGTCATGCGGGCATCAAACGGCAGCGGTTGTCCACCGATGGCGAACGTGTGGCCGGGAGTTTGTGCGCAAAGACCGTGGAGGAGCAGCTTCGATTTCTCGGCAAAACCTCCAGGAAGCAGCGCAAGCAACAAAACCCCTCCGAGTATGATGCTCGGCCAGAGCCAGTAGTGTTTCAGCGATGTGGGTTCGATTCGGGTTGCCATGACTCTACTTTGCGAACGATTCGACAGTAACTACTCCGCCGTGGAATGTTTCATGAACATTACCGGAATCAGCGAAAATGCCACAATGATTGCTGCCGCCAGGAAGGTCTCCTGCATCACCTGGACACCCAACGGCGAAATCACTTCGTTCACGAATTCCTGCTGTCTCACGAAGTAACTTGCCGTGCTCTCCCCTGCTTCCTGAACAATAGGATCCAGCCGGCCAGTGAGCTGCTGCAGGCGATAAATACCTGCGCTTGTGACCAGACTCATCCCGATGGTCATACCCAGCAAACGGCACAACAGCGCGGTGCTGGTGGCGGCACCTCGATTGGAGGAATCCGATGCATCCAGCGCGGTGGCGCTGAGCGGAGCCATCAACAACCCGATGCCTGAACCGGCAATGGCGAGACCCGGAGCCATCCACCACATGTTATCCATATCGATCATGAGGTAGACCATGCCGAACCCGATAGCACCGAGTGCCACTCCCAGTTTGGACATGTTGCCTTCTCCGATTCGGGAACTGATGGTTCCACTTGCAAGCGCAAAAACGGCAATGGTCAGCGTGAGCGGAATGAGTAGGAGCGCGGAATCACGACTGGTAGATCCATCGCCGGCAAGCGAAACGATAACCGGGATATTCACCATGCCCACCATAAGCGCGGCACCGATCAGGAAGTTCGCAGCCATAGTGGCCACAAAGAAGGACTGACGAAACAGATCGGGAGGGAAGATTGGATGGCTTGCCCGGCGCTCCCAGAGCACCAGTGCGATAAGGCCCACAACCGTGATTCCCAGCAACAGTGGGATGTGTTCCGCCAGCGGATTCGGCGTGCCACCGAAAGCGCGGAGTCCGGTATTACCACCAGCGCCATGATCGCCACCGGAGCTCAGGCTGAGGTTGCTGGCTACCAGCACAATCGCCAACAGAAGTGTTCCGAGCAAGTCGAGCTGGTTGAGTCCACGACGGATATGATCCTGAACTTTCGGAAATCCGCGCCAGATCGCCACCATCGCAAGGATCGCGACAGGAACATTGATCCAGAACACCCATCGCCACGGATCATGTTCGGCAGGCACAATCGCGAGGATCGCGGCGCCCCATGTTGGCCCCATCACCCATCCGAGCGTCTCGACGGAACTGACGAGGCCAACTCCGGCAAGGCGCATTTTCGGTGGAAGTACATCGCCAACCAACGCAACGGTAACCGGCAGCAATCCGCCACCACCGATGCCCTGGATCACACGTCCGACCACGGCAACGGTCATCGAATCCGCCTGAGCGGTCACAATTGAACCGACGGCGAAAATAAGCAGACAAGCCAGAAAGGCACGCTGTCGTCCAACGTGATCACTCATGCGACCGACGATCGGAATGGCGACGACGTAGGCAATGAGATAGGCGTTGACGATCCAGATGTACCGGTCGAAATCGGCGGTATTGACCCCCATATCGCCGATCATCCCGGGAAGAATGCTGGCGATAACGGTGAGATCAATCGCGCTGATAAAGTTGCAAATCAGTGCAGCCAGAATCGCCGGATTTGCCATCATCCGGCGGAATGTTTGCCCTGTGGTGGGGTCGCTACTTTGGTTGCTCAATCTTCACATCTTCATCGTGATCGGCGAGTTTGAGGGTCCAGGTGGCGGGATCTTCGATATCTTCATCGGTCGGCTCGCCAATGCGAATCTGGAGGATGTCGTTTGTTTCCTTATCGATCCACACATCGAGGGACTGAACAGAGCCCTTCATGGTGCCGCTGGTCATGGCGCTGGAGACTTCGCCGTCGACAGTCGCGGTGACGTGCCAGGCATCCTTGCCATCGATTTCTTCGCTGCCGGCAATCTGAGGATCGTTCATTCGTCCCATCACTGGGCCGAGACCATCTTCATCTGAGAACAGCACAGATGGGTTGTATCCGAACTCCGGCGGACTGGAGACCCACTTGCCGGTAACGATATCGGTGATCCACGAATCTTCACCGATATTGATCATGCGAATACTGATTTGCTGGCTTCCCAGCACTTCGGCTGTGAACGTGACATCCACACGATCCGGACGTTGCATTACGCCCTCGGCACCGAGCAGCTGGATGGTATTGGCGGCATCCACGTAGGTGGTGCCTTCCAATTCCATCTTGAAACTCATCGTTTCGGTTTCAGCGAGTCGCTCGGCACTGGTATCGAGAAGTTCGTTTACATCCGGTTCGTCTTGCGCCATCGCAGTTGGCGCTACGAGAGCGAATACAGCGGTGAGGGTCAGGAATATTTTCAGCAGGGTCCGCATGGTTTCACCTCCATTTCGATGTGAATGCTATCAGGCAAATGTGTCAGGAACGTCACGCTTGGGCAGGCTCATGCTCTTCACGCGTCGATACAGAGCAGTGAGCGCCACCAGATACGTGGTTCCAAGCAGGTAGCTGGCCAGGGTGTCTGTGTACCAGTGGTGACCGAGGTACACGCGGCTCATGCCAACGAGCCCCACGAGTGCCACCAATCCACCGACAACTACGCGGCGAACGCTTTTAGTTTCGATCCAGAGGGCCGCCAGATACGCGAAGAATCCGTAAACCCCTGTATAGATAATGACGTGGCCACTGGGGAAACTGGTTCCCCCGATGTTCGCGGGCACTACTCGCAGATGCGGGAACTTCGGTCCAGGCCGCTCTCGCTTCACGATGCGCTTAAACACAGAGCTGACGCCTCCGGTGCCCCAAGCCATGAGTTGGAAAACTGCCTCCAGCCGATAGCCGCGCACCCAGAGAGCAATGGCAAGGCTCGGTGGCAAAATGCGGCTCTGCGGCGGGAATCCGGGCCAGCTCACGATGTTCATCGTTTTATCGAAAGCCGCGTGGCGCTCGCCTTCCACCTGGACCTTGTGCGTGATTTTCGCATCGATTTCGGCGGTGGATCCCTTTCTCACCTTCTGAAAAAGTGCGGCAAACACACCGATGGCGGCGATGCTCCACAAAACACCCGGGAGATTCCGGGAAGGAGCAACTCTGGCCGGATCGATATGATCGTTAGCCGAGGTGGTGAGAAATCGAAGAATCTTCTTGAGCATGCCTACTCCGTGCGTGCTTGGGATCTGATGAAATTGTAGCGTAAATCTAACGCAATCCAGACTTCAGTGCGGCCAGATTCTCGGCGATGGACCGCCCGCCCGCGAAGGTGGCACTCCCCGCCACAATGCTCGTGGCTCCGGCTTCGACCACTCGCTTGATATTGCTCTCGTTGATGCCGCCATCGACCTGCAGCCGACATGTCGGATTGACAGCATCGATCATCTCGCGGAGACGTTCGATCTTGCTGATCGAACTTTCGATGAAGCTCTGTCCACCGAATCCCGGATTCACAGTCATCAGCAATATCTGATCAACATCCGGCAAGATCTGCTCGATCGCCGTGAGCGGTGTGGCTGGATTGATGCTGACTCCCGCTTCTTTACCGGAATTCTTGATTGTTTGCACTACGCGATGGATATGCGGAGTCGCCTCGGCGTGGAAAGTGATCGTATCGGCACCGGCTGCGGCGAACTCATCGACCCAGCGATCCGGTTCGACGATCATGAGATGTACGTCTACAGGAAGGCTGGTGCCAGATTTCGTGGCCTCCAGCACCGGGAGTCCAATACTGATATTGGGCACAAACACGCCATCCATTACATCGAAATGGATGTAATCAGCCCCACCCTCTTCGAGCTCGCGAAGCTGCTGCCCCAGATTGAGGAAATCGGCCGAAAGCACTGATGGTCCAATAATGACTGGATTCGCCATTCAATCTCACCTCATTGTTCTGATCGAAGGTTGGCACGCGGTTCGCCGCCTGAAGTGTACGGTATCATCTGCCTGTACGCGCCGAAAACGCGCCAAACATATTGCACACAACTCTGCGGAGGAATTACGTGATCACACAGGCACCCGAACTTCAGATGCAGGTCGGCGGAATCAGCCAGACCGGTGGGCGACCCAATAACGAAGACGCGATCCTGGTGCAGGAGATGGCTCCGGCGAACGATCTCCCTTCCGGAGGCTGGGTGCTGGCGGTGGCCGATGGTATGGGTGGTCACGAGCACGGTGAAATCGCCAGCAGTCTGGCGATCAAAACCCTGCAGGAAGCCTTCGCGGGAACATCCCAGCCGGATGCTGCGCTGGCGCTGAAGCAAGCCTACCGACGGGCAAATGAAGAGATCTACGCCGCAGCGACCAATGAGGAATCCCGACCGGGAACTACCCTCGTAAGTGCCGTGGTGCGTGGCAAATACGTCACCATCGCCAATGTAGGCGATTCCCGAGCGTATCTCATGCGCGCCAATCAGCTGACCCAGATCACACAGGATCACAGCGTGGTGGCCGAGCAGGTTGCGGCTGGAGCCTTGGCACCGGAAGAAGAGCGCACCAGCAAGCAGCGAAACATGCTTACTGCCGCACTGGGAACCAACGCCCAGTTGGAAAAGCGTCTCCCGGCAATTTACGAACTCGTGCTGCTGCCGGAGGATCGCCTTCTGCTCTGCAGTGATGGTTTCTACGATGTGCTCAAGAATGAGGACTACCTACAGTTGATGAGTGGCGATGATTCGCAGAACTCGGCTGTAGCCCTAACCGATTTGGCGATTCAGCGCAACACCACGGATAACGTGAGCGCGGTCGTGCTCTCAGTCGGCAGCAGCCTGGCCACGATGCAACGGGCCGAAATCGCGAAGGATCTGGCGGAACACCGCGCCGAACATGGCACCAGCATCATGGTGCCGGTGATCGTGCTCATCATCATCACTGCGCTGGTTGCAGCCGGTGTTTGGTACTGGATGTTCTAGACCATTCCAAATCATGCCGTTCAATCTCGATACCGGCACTCTTGAAGGCTCGGCCAGCGCCCGCAGGCGCTACCGAAGGTGGCCGAGCCATAGGCGAGAAACGGAGTGGGCCCTTGGCCGGGCTCGAGGGGCCGGTTTTCTGGTTCAATTTTGGACTCCGGAATTGTCTTGTGATGCCGGGGCGATTCGCGCGATTCCCCTTGGCAAACAGGTCGTTTCACGCGCGAAGCCCGGGCCTACGATTGCGTCGCCCAATTAATCGTTGTCAGGCGTTATTGGTCGGCCGACGGCATGCCTTCCAACGCCTGGACCAAATCATTCCAAATATCATCGACATGTTCGATACCGACCGACATGCGCAACAGTTTGTCGCTGATGCCGATTTCGCGGCGAACTTCTGGCTCCATGATGTGGTGACTAATCGCCGCCGGATTCTCGATCAGCGTGTCCACACTGCCCAGACTTACGGCAGGTGTAATGAGCTTCACGCCTCCGATAACTGCGCCGGGATCACCAGTGACCTCGAAGGAGACCATTGCTCCCCCACCCTCCATCTGGTTCGTGGGTCGATCCGGATTCAGGCCCGGATAGTACACCTTCGAAATCGATGGATGTTCTTGTAGTCGTTCGGCCAGAATACGCGCGTTCTCAGATGCCGCCCGCATGCGGATTGGCAACGTGGAAAGTCCTCGCAGAAGCAAATAGCCGGAAAGAGGATGCAGCATTCCGCCAGTTGCGTAGCGGACATTGCGCACGCCTCGCGCAAATTCCTCGCTACAGGCGACGACGCCGGCAAGAACATCGCCGTGACCACCCAGGAACTTCGTAGCACTGTGGAGCACGATGGAAGCTCCCAGCTCGGTGGGTCGCTGCAGGATTGGTGTGGCAAATGTGTTATCGACCAATAGCGGTACCTCGCCACAAGCGGTGGCGATAGCGCGGATATCCACCTCATTTAGGGTCGGATTTACCGGTGATTCAAGAATCACCAGACCGGTGTCTTCCTGAATCGCATCGGCCACGCCATCTGGCTCAACAAAGGTCGTAGTCACACCCAGGAGGCCGGATTCCAGGAGAAAGTCGGTGGTGCCATACATCGGGCGAATCGCCACAATGTGCGGTTTCCCTTCCGCCGCAACTGCCAGCAAGCAGGCACTCAATGCCGCCATACCAGAAGCAAATGCGACTGCTGCCTCGCAAGATTCCAATGAGGCAAGCGCCTCCTCAAAGCGGCTGACGGTAGGATTGCCAACCCGGCCATACACTGGCGGTCCGTCGTCGCGCTGACCGGTGACCAGCATATCGAGCCGGGCGGCCTCGCCTTCCATATCTCGTGAGGGGTATGTGGTGGAGAGATCCAGAGGTACCGCGTGAACACCGAGATCGGTGAGATCCTCACGCCCGGCGTGAACGGCACGCGTTGAAAGATGGTGTGGCTTGCCCACAGTTCGTTCCTTTCTGTTGAGTTGTTCCAATAACCCAATCTTCGTCTAGCTCGGTGGATCATTCAAATTTTGCGAAAAGGATCTTGATGGGTATGGATGGTAGCAGGGCAGCTCGGATACAGATGCATCCTCGGTAGCGGGGGAGTTTATCTCCCCCTGACGAAGGGGCAGACGAGCTGCCCCACTACCGATGTTGGGCGATTCTCGACTAATCGCGAGTCAACACCAGGCTGACCCAGTCTTCGGCGAAACGGCGATTGATCAGGCGGGCGCCGGCGGCTTCGTATGCATCGATCACATCCTGCTCGCGGGTTTCGATGATGCCTGCCAGCACCATCTTTCCGCCTGGTTTGGTGTGCGCGACGATGGCCTCGCTCAGTACGATGAGAATGCGACTAATAATGTTCGCGAGCACCACATCGTACTGCTCACCCCAGAATGGTTCGCCCTCACCCACGCTGCCGAGTTCGACGGCGATTTTGTCCGAAACGCCATTCGCTTCGGCGTTTTCGGCGGTGGCTTTGACTGCTACAGTCTCGACATCCACGGTATCGACTTTCGTGGCGCCAAGTTTGGCGGCAGCGATAGCGAGGATGCCGCTACCTGTGCCGACATCCAGCACGGTATCGCCTTCCTGCACCACATCTTCGGTGCCGAGCATGCTCAGCCGCGTGCTGGGATGGAGTCCGGTACCGAAGGCCATGCCGGGATCGAGAACAACCTCGATATCGTTCTCCTGCGGCTCGAACTCGCGCCATGGCGGACGAATCACCACGCGCTCGCCAATGCGATGCACCTGGAAGTGTTCCTTCCAGGCGTTGGCCCAATCCTGCTCCTGCAGGTTGGTGACCCGCACATCGCTGACTCCGCGGAGTTGCCCAAGGAAGTAGAGCGCCTGCCGCAGATCCTCGAGAATCGCTGGTGTGAAGTCTTCTTCTGGAACATAGGTATGGATGGTGAAGGGCTTCTCGGTATCGATGCCCATGTTATCGCCATCCTGATCCTGCACATACGGCTCTTCGATGGCGACACCGTTGTTGAATCCGTAGCGACCAAACAGTTCGCTTACGGCCTCCACGGCTTCGTTATCGACATCCACCGAGAGCTGGTACCAAACCCGATCCGGTGTGTGCGTAGTGGCGTTCACGCTAATGCTGTGGGGAGCTTGTTCTTCTGTCACAGAACTACCTTGCTGTTATCGCCAACGCTAATACTGCGGGCGCTTCCCTGAATCTCTGCCTTGCTCCCGATCACCGATCGCTGCAGAATTACATCTACGATTTCCGAGTTCTCTTCCACAATCGAATCGCGGATAACACTGTTTCGCACCAAAGTGCCTGCGCCGATGCTGGCGAACGGACCGATAACAGCGTCTTCCAGAACGGCATCGCGGTGGACAAAGCTCGGCGGCACAATCAGGCTACCGGCGCGCTGCGCCGGGCTTGGCGGCTCGGCACCAAGAAGATAGCGATTGGTATCCAGCAACGCTTCGGCGTTACCGCAATCCTCCCAGACGCTGATCTGGCTGATATTGAACTTCGCGCCTTCGTTGATCATGATCTGAATGGCATCGGCAATGAAGTACTCGCCCTTCAGCATGATCTTCTGATCAAACTGCTTCTCGATGGCGCGCATGAGTTCCTGCCACTGCTTGAAGTAGTAGATACCGATGACAGCCTCGTGCGAGACCGGTTCGGCAGGCTTTTCGATGATCTTTGTGACGTGCCCTTCCTCATTGGTAAGAGCAACGCCGTAGGCGCTGGGATCTTCCACATAGTAGGTGAAAGCCACGCCATCGGAATCGAGCGATTCCAGCACGCTGAAATCGGCTTCGAAGAGAGCATCCGGGAAGATCATGATGGCATCGCCATCAACGTGCTCGCGTGTGCGATAGAGCGCATCGCTCTGACCGAGCATTTCCGGCTGCTCCACAAACACCAGCTCGGTATCCGGATAATTTTCGCGGGCCCAGGTTTCGATCTGATCACCGAGATAGCCTGTGATGAAGACGATCTTGCCAGGCTCAAGCGGCATCACGCGATCCAGCACATGCGCCAGCATCGCCTTGCCAGCCACAGTAACCAGCGGCTTGGGCTTGCTCCACGTGTGAGGTCGCAATCGACTGCCGAATCCCGCGACGGGAAGAATGATATCCACAGGTTTCTCCTCAACAGGTTTGTACGGCAGTCTGCCGAAAACACCATAATTTGGATTCTATTATGCCCCGTCTGCCAGATAGCTTGTAGCAATACCGGAGATTTCGAGCGGCATGGTACGGATATCGGCAAGAGTGGCGAGCTCGAAACCTTCTGTATGGAAGCCAGGAGCCATGGTGGTACCCACCAGCGCCCAGCTTCCGCCTTCTACGAGTTTGGTTCCTTGCCAACAGCCTGCGGGAACAATGGATTGCACTTGCTCGCCAGCGAGGATGTTGCTGCCGAGCGTCTCCAGATGCAGATCGTTATCCGGCGTGATCACGATTTGCTCGCAAGGGTCTCCCAGGTAAAAATGAAACACCTCATCGGCATCCAAACGATGCAACGCGCTGAACGATTCCGGCGTAATCAGATAGAGGATGGCAGTGCCAATCGGCGCACCATTGGCTGATTCCTTGATCCAGGTTTGGCGAAAGAATCCGCCTTCGCCTTCCAGTGGCTGCAATCCGAGCGTTTCAATGATGTCTTGGGCAGTAGTCATGGTTCACTACTTCGCGATTCAGAAAAACAAAAAAGCCAGAGCAGTGCTCTGGCTTCATGGTACCCCGTACCGGATTCGAACCGGTGATCTTCACCTTGAAAGGGTGACGTCCTGGGCCGCTAGACTAACGGGGCGCAGCGGAATGAATACTAGAGGGAAACAGGCGACGTGTCAAGGAAAATCGGGGCCGAAGTTTTGAGGAGATGAAACCGTCTCGAAAAGGGGGTTATTGAGCCGCGATATTCGAAAGTTTCCGCATTATGGAACCTGATTTGCCTATTGTGCACATTCCGCCTATTATTCTTCTTGTAGTTATCGCCTTGAGTTAACAAGCGAGCAGGGTTCACGCGCAGAAGATGCCGGTTCAATGGGGAACGTCGGCGGCACCATGTGGCGATTATCGCCCTATACGCATGCAGTGTTCGTACGCATTATCCTCCAAATACCGCATCGATACGTTGAATTTTACTGCCGCCGGGTATGACAATGGGTGAATACCTACGCGAAGCGTTCGGTGTGCTCCTTGGGGTATCGTTGCACCCACAGGGGACCAGGCAGAGTCAGAGTTGGCCCTGCAGATCATTTTTTTAGACTAGGGGGTCTAAAGCATGAACAAGTTGGAGATTAATGCGCTTGTGGATCAGCTCCGCGAGGGCACCATTAGCCGCCGCGGCTTTATGCGCCGCGCCACGGCTCTCGGCGTAAGCGCCGGTGCAGCTGGCATGCTCGCCCGCTCTGCCGCCGCACAGACTCCAGAAGCCAGCCCGGCTGCAAGCCCGGCCGGTGATGTGGTCACCAATGCCCTGACTCGTGAAGAAGCCATGGCTGCACTCAACGAAGCCTTTGCTTTCGAGGAGCCAGGCAACATGGGTGGCGAGATCATCTACCAGGAAAGCACCGATATCGGCACTGTGAACCCGGTTCTCAGCACCGATGTGTACTCCTCCTACATCAACGGCCAGATGTTCGAGACCCTTATTGGCGGTTCCGTTGTTGATGGTACCGATGTTCCAACTGGTCTTGCCGATGGCTGGGAAATCAGCGCTGATGGTATCGAGTACACCATCACCCTGAACCAGAACGTTGTCTGGCACGATGGCACACCATTCACCTCTGCCGACGTTATCGCCACCTTCGATGGTGCCCTGGCCGAGAATAGTCAGAGCGTTCGCAAGACCACCGTCGAGAGCGTGCTGGATAGCTACGAAGCCGTTGATGACTACACCGTTATCTTCCGCGCCAAGGCTCCATCCGGTATCTTCCTGACCGAGGCTCTTGGTCAGTTTGGTATCCTTCCGGCTCACATTTGGGCCGATGTTGATCCGGCTGATTGGCCAAGCGATGGCGGTTCCACCGGAACCGATCCGTCCCGCGTTATTGGTACGGGCCCGTTCAAGTTCGAAGAGTGGAAGCTCGGCGAAACCGTCACCCTGGTGAAGAACGAAAACTACTGGCAGCCAGAAGAAGTGCCGAACATCGATCGCTTCATCTTCCAGGTTGTTGGTGAAGGCAGCACCGTGCTCGCCGCCCTGCAGACCGGTGGTACCGATGTCGGCGCCATTCCGTTCGCTGAGGCAGATGCACTTGCAGAATCCAACCCGGAACTGCAGATCGTTGCATACGACACCACCAGCATGAACTACTACCACTGCAACCAGGATGTCACCAAGACCGAGCTCTACAGCGACGTTCTGGTGCGCCAGGCCATGCTGTACGCGCTCGACCGCACACTCCTCGCCGACATGGTGTACTTCGGTTACGCCATTCAGGCCGATGGCACCCAGCCGGTGCTCTCGATCGCTTACGATCCGGCATCCGTCAACACCATCTACAACTACGATCCTGAAATGGCCATGAGCCTGCTTGAGGAAGCTGGTTGGGTTGATAGCGACGGCGACGGCATCCGCGAGAAGGACGGCCAGAAGCTGACCATGGATGTGATCTACTCCGAAGGTACCACCACCTACCCGGTGCAGATCCCGTACATGCAGGATGCCTGGAAGGCCGTTGGTATTGAGGCAATCACCTCTGCCATTCCGTTCCAGACCCTGCTTGATGACACCGACGCCGGTAACTACGGCATCTGTGTCCAGGGCTTCCAGTGGAGCATCGATGGTGGCCAGGACGCCATGTTCGCCACCAACATGACCCCGCCGAACGGATTCAACAGCATGCGCTACAGCAATGCTGATTACGATGCTCTCATCGATTCCAGCAAGACTGAAGTCGATCAGGCCAAGCGCATCGAGATCCTTCAGGAGATGTCCAACATCATCAACGATGATGCTGCCATCGGTATCACCGTGTTCCGCCAGAACATCATGGGTGCAAGCCCGGTTGTTCACAACTTCTTCCCGAATGGCTACAGCGCCTTCTGGTGGCTGAACAAGGCATGGGTGGACGCTCGATAGTCCACTCGCGAGAGATCGCACATACGTGTGCACTTTGGGGGCAGCAAATGCTGCCCCCAAAGCCACCGTTAGTTCTTACCCAACAAATACCCTGTTTGCCGGAAATACATGATCTCCATCGCGCAGGGTCTCGAGGATTCGTACTATGACGCGCTATATTGTTCGCCGTCTGATCGGGCTGATACCGCTCCTTCTTGGTATCTCGTTTATTGTGTTCGCATTGATGAACATGGTGCCTGGTAGCCCGACCCAACAGTTCGAGGGCAATCCCAGCATTAAGCCAGCAGATATTGAGCGGATTAAAGAAAACCTCGGCCTTAATGAACCCTGGTATACCCGTTATTTTATTTGGCTCGGTAACGCCCTTCAGGGCGATCTTGGTATTAGCTTCCTGAATGCACAGTCTGTATGGGACACCATTGTGACGGCTATGCCAAATACTCTGGCACTGAGCATTCCGTCGATTATTGTGGCAATCGTGTTCTCAATTCCCGTGGGTGTGCTGGGTGCTATCAAGCGTAATTCGCTCTTCGATCGCATCACCACCGTCTTTGCCACCATCTTCTACTCCACACCTTCGATCTGGCTCGGAATGATGCTCATCATCATCTTCGGTGTTCAGTTCCAAAAATGGGGACTCCCGTACCTGCCCGTTGCCGGTACGCATAATCTGCGCGGTGGTGGTGATCTGTGGGATCGGTTTATTCACCTCATCATGCCGGTTGCTACACTTTCATTGGTGAGTCTGGCTGGTTGGACCCGTTATATCCGCACCCAAATGCTTGAGACAATCAATCAGGATTATGTGCGCACCGCCAACGCCAAGGGCCTCACCTACCGCAAGGTGATCATGGGCCACACGTTCAAGAACGCCATGTTGCCAATGGTTACCCTTGTTGGCCTCAGCATCCCCGATATCTTCGGTGGTTCGCTGGTTGTGGAGAACGTGTTCGGCTATCGCGGTATGGGACAAGTGACAGTGTTCTCACTGCAAAACAGCGATTACTCAGTTGCTATGGCATGTGTGATGTTCTACGCAATTCTCACCGTGTTGGGCAATCTTATTGCTGATATTCTCTACGGCGTGCTCGATCCGCGCGTTCGCCTCGATTAGCCTGCGAACGAAAGGAAACCCGACATGGCAAATACCGCAGGTTCCAAAACATACTCCGATGACATGGAAGATGTAACTAAATACACCAGCCTCGGAGCCGCGAACCGTGACAAACTGAAAGAAAATCCGGGATTCTACACCCGAGCCTGGCGCCGATTGCGTAAGGACAAGTTGGCGATGCTCTCGCTGGTTGGCCTCGCACTCATGGTGATCTTTGCCCTTAGCGCGCCGCTTATCGCCAATTGGGTTGGTGTCAGCAAAACCGATACCAATCTCCGTGCCGCCCTTCTCGGCCCTGGTGCAATCTACACCGATCCAATCTCTGGTGAATCCACTCGCCACTGGTTCGGTACCGATGGGGCCGGCCGCGATATTCTCGTCCGCCTCGCCTATGGTGGTCAGGTATCGCTCATGGTTGCCACCCTGGCGCTTATCTTCTCGCTCCTCATCGGTGCAACCATCGGTGCGGCTGCCGGCTTCTTCGGTGGCTTTGTGGATACCGTGCTGATGCGCTTCGTGGATACCCTGATGTGTATCCCTGGTATCACCCTGTTGCTTCTGATCTCCGTCTGGCTCCGACCAGGACCCGTGGGGCTCTCCTTCGTGATCGCGCTGCTCGGCTGGACCGGTGTGAGCCGTCTCATCCGCGGTGAAGTCCTCTCATTGAAACGGCGTGACTATGTGGATGCAGCACGAGTTATTGGTGCGAGCGATACCTCCATCATCGTGCGCCATATCTTCCCGAATGTTGTGAGTCTGGTGATTGTGTGGGCAAGCCTCACCCTCCCAAGCCTCATCATTTACGAAGCAACACTCAGCTACCTTGGCTTCGGTGTGCAGATGCCAGATCCCAGCTGGGGTAACATGCTGAACGAAGCCCGAGAGTTCTTCCGCCGAAGTTGGTCATTCACCTTCTTCCCGGGCATGGCGATTATGCTCACAGCACTCTTCATCAATCTGTTTGGTAATGGCCTGCGGGATGCTCTCGATCCGCGCCTGAAGGAGTAATACCCAGAATGTTCTGCTCCAATTGCGGGCAAGAGCTCGCACCTGAAGCAAAATTCTGCAGCAACTGTGGAGCCCCGGTAAATACCGGGGCTTCCGTTGAGGCGGAACCTCGAAACGAGACCGCAGCTGAACGCCGTGAACGCGAACGCCGCGAGGATTTCGAGAAGGCATGGGGTGGTAGCGCCTCCTCTACCCCAGCGGCATCGACTCCGCAAGAAACATCGGCGCCACAGGAACCTGCAGCACCGGAACCTTCTCAGGACGATGCTAACGATGCGTACTCCGATTCCAGCTATGAAGATGGCTTCTCCGATCGGAAGGCAACCTGGGAGATCGAGAGGGATCGCATGCGATCCCAGACGGACGACGAATGGTCCATGCCGGATCTTGGTCCGCCACCGGCCCCGCGTCGACGTCGCACCTGGTTGTGGGTGTTGCTGTGTATGATTGCCTTCATCGTCATCGCTTGTTGTGTATTCGGTTGGTGGATTACCGCCACGGAATCGGGCACCGAGTGGTTCGAGGGAATCGCCACGCAGGCCGCCGAAGAGATGCAACGCGCCACTGACGAGGCCGCGACTCCGCAGCCGTAACGGTTGGCATCAATACTGAATTGAGAAACCCGCACCGGAGAGAATCTGGTGCGGGTTTCGTTGTGTTCGTAGTGGGAACAACTTCTAGACGTAGCCCCGCGCTTTACGCGCGGGATGGAAGACGAACTTCGAATGGCGCAATCTCTCCATGAAGAATCGATCGCTGGCCACCGGGGATAAACCCCGGTGCTACATGGGAACAGCCGGCGATCATCCGCGGGCGGTGCGATTGCACTGATGCCACTGGTAATCCAAGATGGAAGGTGGAAACATTTTTCCGGCCCGGGAAATCTTGTCTACCTTCCATCTTGGCCATGTCCAACATTCCAAGATGTAAGATGTACGCGTTTTCCCTTGCCGAAAAACACCGTACATCTTACATCTTGACTCTCCGAGCACCATTTGGGCGAGGGTGATGTCTCCGATGCGTATAGATAGTAGAGGTTGCCTATCACCTAAAGGGAGGGGGAGCCAATTCCATCTTGGCAGCAGCTTCTACGGCGGCGACTCAATCTGAGGTCATCTGGAATCGTCACCGTAGGTCAAGATGTAAGGTGTACTCACTTTTCCGGGCAGGGTAATGGTGTACATCTTACATCTTGGATTCATTGATCTTCGCCGGTCTGAGCCTTTAGAAGGTTGAGTAGTAGTAGTACCGTTCACACACTCACGTAGGGGTGGACCTCCGCATCGCGCCAACAGCATCGTCCCCTGTCGAAATCGCGATGCGGTGTGTCCAACCATTCCGCAATCGATTTCAATGGTGGAATTTCGCCTCCACGGGTGGATCGGGGCTCGCTCCGCTTCTCACTTCGTTCGGCCGCCTTCGGCACCCTTCGGGGTCCACCCCCACGAATACCAGATTATCAATGTAGCGACGTCCCGATCGGGTGCCTAATAGTCACCCGGAGTGGGCGGCGTCCAGGGTCCAAGCCATCAACCGTTATTGGCGGAATTGGTCGACGCCGCCCACCCCCGGACGCACTGTGGTGCATCCGGATCGGGGTGGCGCTACATTTCGGTGGAATCGGTCTTCGGGCGCTCCCAGTCGCCACTGTCGATTTTCTCGACGATGTGGACGGCCACGGCAGCGACCTGGATCAATTCCTCGCGCAGGTGCGCCAGGTAATCGGATTCGCCATGGAAATGCACTTGAAGGGCAGCCTCGGCGACCTCGCCGCACTCCTCGGTGAGGATGGCGCTCCACACCGGCATGGAGTGGAACTGACTCCCCCACTTCGC
>JAFAEA010000260.1 GCA_023424355.1 Chloroflexota bacterium
ACCAGTTGGGAAGTGATCGTAATCCTTCACGAAGCTCTTCATGGCTTCGTACTGGCTGGCGATGAACAGGTTCACCCACGGCAGATCGGTCTTGATGAGTTCCTGAATCTGCTTGTAGATGTCGGCTCGCGCTTCCTGATCGGTCTCTTCCATACCGGCCACGATCAACTCGTCCATCTCGGCGTTCGCGTACTTCGCGGCATTGGTCGAGGATTCAGACTGGAAGTTCTGGTACACCACATCGTTCGGGTCCACATAGGCACTGGTGCCGGTAACCGAAATATCGAAGTTCGATGCGAAGTAGTTCTCCAGGTACACAGCGTTTTCTTCGAAGCGAAGTTCGCTCTCGATACCGATCTGGGTCAGCTGCTCCTGCAGCACCACAGCGGCATTGCTGAGGAACGCGTACTGGCTCCAGCTGTGCAGCTCGGTCTTGAAACCATCCGGGTAGCCAGCTTCGGCGAGGAGTGCCTTGGCGCCCTCGATATCCGGGGCTGGAATCTCGCTTTCGTAGCCTGCCCAGTACGTGGCGGGGAAGAGGATGTTGGTCGGTTGACCAGCACCGAAGATGGCCGCGTCAATGATAGGTGTGCGATCCACCACCATGCTGATGGCCTGACGCACCTTCGGATCGTTGAACGGCTCGCGCTCTGTATTGAAAGCGAAGTAGCGGATGTTGGTGTTTTGATCGCCAGCGACTTCGATGCTCTCATCGGCCTCGAAAATCGGGAGATCCTGCGCCGGAGCGTACTCGATGAAATCGACCGTGCCACTGCTGAGCGCGGTGGTGCGGGCGGTGTTATCCGGCACGATCTGGAACTCGATACCATCCAGATACGGCAGACCCTCTTCGAAGTAATCCGGGTTGGCTTCTACCACCAACATGCTGTTCGGCACGTATTCCACGAACCTGAACGGGCCCGTGCCGACCATGTTGTTCATGAGGTCGCCCTCTTCCTCCACCACTTCGGAAGGGACGATAGCAATCGAGCTACCCATAAGCTTGGCGAGGAACGAGCTATCGGCCTGCTTCAACACCACTTCAACCGTGGCGTCATCTACCACGGTGGTGGTATCGATATTCTCCAGGTCTGGCTGGACTGGCGAAGCGGTATCCGGATTGAGAATGCGATCGAAGCTGTACTTCACATCCTCGGCCACGAAATCGCGCCCGTTGTGGAACTTCACACCCTGTCGGAGGTGGAAGGTGTAGGTGAGGGCATCCTCACTGATATCCCAGCTCTCGGCGAGGCTCGGAACCGGCTCGAGGGCCGGGTTGGTGGTGACAAGACCGTTGTACACGTGCTCAATCACGTGCCAGGCAGCGGTGAGGCTGGTCTTGTGCGGGTCGAGCTCTGCCGGATCGGCGCTGAGACCGACCTTGAGGATTCCGCCCGGCTTGGCATCCGGGTTCGGGGTAGCGTCCTGAGCGCTGACCAACGGCATGGCACCGAGGGCCATCAGGCTGGCGGTACCGAGGCCCACTGTTGCTCCGCGCTGGATTGCGTCACGGCGTGAGATCTTGCCTTCGCTCACTTTTGCCGCCAAATCAAAGAAAACGTTCTGCTTGGTGTCCACGTGCGTTCTCCAAAAGGATATAGATGGCGAATCCAGTGTGCCGCGATCGCCGTTGTTCAGGGCTCTGGTATCAAACGAAAGTATATGGGAGAGATAGAGTACCGGCAATAACACCGGTCAAGTAGTTTAACAGTTGGGTTACGATGAAATCGATTCGGCTTTCGGCTGAATAGTGGCCCTACCAAGCCATTCATAGGCATAGTCGGCCAACCGCTGGAGAATGCTGACAATCAGAATCACCAGCATGAGATTAATGAATCCATCGACATTTACATTCTCCCCAAAGATCACGTCGATTGCCTCCAGGAAGATGAACTTGGAGAAAAAGAGAATGCACCAGGTGAAGAACAGGATTCGAGATTTGTGGCCAAATCCCGGCTTAATATTGTGACGCGAGAATACCGCCGATTTGGCAAGTAACGTGATGTACGTCAGAATTTGCAAAATCAAGCCAGCAAAAAGCGTGTACGAAAAGCTCGTGGTTTCCACGATATCTGAATAGTCATTAAAGAGGCCGAGTACTGTAGCCCAGATCAGGGTGCCGACCGCGATCGCCTTGAACGCGGTTTGCCTGGAGTTGACACTTGTGTGCATGGATGTACTCATTCTCAGAGTATATGGGTGGAAACCATATTTTGATACGCTGCCGTAGCATCAGTTTTCGATGCGTGGTTCAAAGGAAACTGGCACAATACCTGCACGAATACGGTGGCAATGCCCCGTTGAATCTCGATACGAGGAGAACAGACACATGAAACTCAGTGGTGAACAGACCGTACCAGCCAGTCGCGAAGCCGTTTACGATGCAATGCTCGATCCGGAAACACTCAAGAGTGCTCTTCCCGGATGCGAAAAGCTCGAAGAAGTGGGTCCGAACGAGTATCTGGCAACCATGACCATTGGTGTCGCCATGATTAAGGGCAAGTACGATGGCAAGGTGAAGATTACGGATGATAACCGTCCCGAAGGCTTCACCATGCACATTGAAGGCAAGGGGCCGCAGGGCCAGATGAGCGGTGTTGGCACCGTGAAGTTTGAAGCCATCAGCGAGAACGAAACCAAAGTGGTCTACGATGGTGATGCCAACGTGCGCGGCATGCTTGCCCGTATCGGTAGCCGCGTTATTCAGCCAGCTGCCAACATGATTGTCGGCAAGTTCTTCAGCGAACTCACGAGCAAAATGCAGGCGTAGGCTCACGTCCTCGTCTCAGCAAAATCACGACCGTTGTCGGAATCCCGGCAACGGTCTTTTTGTATGCAGTGTGATGCGCACAACCCCGGCAAACCTGTTAAACTGCCTGCAAACGTTTTACATAGTTGGGTCGTTGAAGGAGAGTTGGAATGAAGTCTCTGAATCGTCGTTCATTTTCCGCCATGGCAGCCGCTGCCTCGTTGGCGCCTGCCGTGATGCGGAATTCCGCGTTTGCGCAGGATGATTGGGCATCGGAAACGTTGCAGATCATGGCGCCCGCTGCACCCGGCGGCGGATGGGATTCCACCGCGCGCGAGATTCAGCGTGCGCTGCAGGAAGCCGGTCTTGTTGAAACCGTTGAGGTGTTCAATGTCGAAGGTGCCGGTGGCACCATCGGTCTCGCCGATCTCGCCAGCAAGCACAAGGGCGATGGCCACATGCTCATGGTGATGGGACTGGTGATGATCGGTGCTATTGGTCTCAACGAGGCACCTGTGGGTCTGGATCAGTCCAATCCCATCGCACGTCTCACCGGCGAGTGGGAAGTGATTGTGGTTCCAGCCGAGAGTGAGCTGCAGACCATGGCCGACCTCGCCACTATGTTCAAGGACGATGCTGCCTCCGTCAGCTGGGCCGGTGGATCCGCTGGTGGTACCGATCACCTGTTGGTCGGTCTGATGGCGCAGGCTCTGGAAGTCGATCCGGGCCTCATCAACTACGTGCCGTTCTCCGGTGGTGGCGAAGCGCTCGCCTCCCTGCTTGGTAACGAAACAACCGCCGGTGTCTCTGGCATCGGTGAGTGGCTGCCGCAAATCGAGAGCGGTGAATTGCGTGCACTGGCCGTGTCCGGTCGCGATGAAGGCGGCTCCGAGGACATCCCGACCCTGCAGGAATCCGATATCGATGTTGAGCTTTCCAACTGGCGCGGTATTGTGGCGCCGCCGGAAATCGACGATGCCGATCGCGATGCGATGGTGGAAACCATCACCGCGCTGAACGATTCGGATGTCTGGAAGGAAACCCTCGAGAGCTTCGGTTGGAGCAATCAGTTCCTTGCTGGCGATGAGTTCGTCACCTTCATTACCGAAGAAAACGAGCGCGTGAACACCATTCTCACCGATCTTGGTCTGATCGGCGGATAGTTCTGCAAAAGTGATTGCGGGGAGCTTCGGCTCCCCGCTTTCGCGTAGGGGAGTAGTATGCAGGGCGAATACCCACCAAATATCGAAGAGCTTACCGAAGGGCCAGAGCCCAAAGGTTGGGAACGCTGGAGCGAACTCATCGTCGCGATCGGTGTCATCGTTATGGCCATCGTTATCTTGTGGGTGGCAAAGGATTTTCGCGTGCCGCGCAGTGTGCGCATTAGTCCGAAGCTCTTCCCGCAGATCATCGGCGTTTGTATGTTGCTGGTGGGGGTTTGGTACGTGATCGATGTGATTCGCACACCTAACCGGCTTTCCGGTGGTGAGGATAGCGAGGATGTCGATATCGAAGCCGATGCCAACTGGCTCACGCTCATCTTCATGGGTATCGCACTGACCGCCTTCGCTCTCCTCGTA
The DNA here is from genome assembly GCA_023424355.1 of Chloroflexota bacterium. Classification (GTDB taxonomy): domain Bacteria; phylum Chloroflexota; class Chloroflexia; order Thermomicrobiales; family UBA6265; genus UBA6265. Next base: position 4,330 of record JAFAEA010000260.1, read on the forward strand.
GAACCCGCTGGATTCTCCATCGCCGCTGCCGTGATGTTTGCCATCTGCAGTACGGCCATGGGATCGAAGAATATTCTGGCCAACATCGGCATCGGTCTTGTTCTTGGTATCGTCGTGTTTATGGTGTTCGATACCTGGCTCGGAGTACGCCTGCCGGAAGGCTGGCTGGCATCCGTATTGCCGTAGGGGAGGGGGAGCACCACTGTGGGTACATTTGGAAATCTGATGGACGGCTTTGCCGTCGCCTTGAGCATTCAAAATCTCGGTTGGGCATTGCTGGGCGT
>JAFAEA010000360.1 GCA_023424355.1 Chloroflexota bacterium
CAGTGTCACCAACTTCCGTGCCGTTTCGTGATACGGAAATCCAGGCCGACTATACCCCCAGAAATCCACGACACCAGCGGTGCCTTCGAGATCGGTCATGATGAAGAGTCGCATGGCTGCTCCCATATATAGTTCGGTTATCAAACTAACTTCAGAATCGCAACTGATCAGTCAGATGTCAACGCTACCGGAAAACCGAAATCGGGTGTGTGAGCTCTCGCCCACACACCCGAAGGATCCTCTTGATGATTTCGTTAGTTTGAGACTGCGTTGATGAGTGCCTTCGGCGCTTCAACCTTCATTGGAACTTCCTTGATGTGCTTGTCCACGAGCGCGCCCTGACCAGCGACAGCCAGCTCCCGCATCACGAGTTCGAATCGCGGCTGAATCTCCGCATAGATCGCCTGCTTGGTTTCATCCGGCAAGCTCCACATTTCGCGCTTGAACGGCCCGAAGGCGTTCTTGCGGTTTGTGTAATAGAACTGCGCATCGGTTTGATCCGATTTGCGGGCATCTCCGTGAGCTTCATCCAGATGCTTGTAGATCGCATCCAGGAGCTCAGCCGGGAAGTGCGCACTATCGTAATAGGCGTTCTGATACGCCGTGGCGAGGTGCACTTCCACAGCATTTGCCTCGGCGAACCGACCGAAGGCTTCTTCCGGCAATGTGCTGGCGCCATGCTGCACGGAGCCGCCCATGCCGTGTTCGCGTGCGGCAACACTCAGCTTGCCGAGCGTCTCAAAATCGACGGCAACATCATCAATGCTGCCATCCGGCAGAACCACACCACCGTGACTGGTGCCGGTTTGCACGCTGATTTTGCTCACAGGCACAAGATCGGAACCCACCTTCGCGAGCTCTTCTTCGTAGCCTTCATAGAAGGCCTGCAGATCCTCGACGGTGCTGTTTGAAGTACCGATTTCGCCGATCTCTGCGCCGACGGAGATGGTGAGTCCCTCCGGCTCTGCACCGCGAATGGCGGCGGTGAGTTCGGCGGTGTGGCGGCTATTCAGCTCCTGCTGTTCCTTGAGAGTAGGCTTCGAGAGATCTACCAGGGTGCTGCAATCGATATCGATATTGCCGTAGCCGGCGGCGATTGCATTGAGGGCATGCTGACGGACAGCCTCGATCTCGGCTTCAGGATTCTCGCCATACTTCTTGCGATTTGCCTGATAGTGATCGCCCTGAATCATTACGGGCCCGACCCAACCGCTCTTCACGGCAGCAGCCAGAATACTGGTTGCGTACTCCGCCGGAGTTTGATGGGTGTAGCCGTTCTCTGAGCGGGCCAGTTCGAAGAGAATCTGTTTGGTATCCGTGGCTTTGGCAGCGCGGAAGATAGTGCTGGCGAACTCCACCACATCGCCACGAACATTGATGGCCGGTGTGGTGATGTTGTTGTACTCGCCGCGGGCGGCGGCCATATACAAATCCTGAATCGAGGCTGGATACGCTCCGAGAGCCACGGCAATCTGCCGAACGAGCCAGCGGGATACCTCCTGCGGATCCCCTTCTCCGAATGCGCTGGTCCATGCCAGTTGTTCGATGAGATCGGTGCGCACTGCTTGCTCATCGAGTACTTCCACAGCGTCTGCCTCGACGCGGATCACTCCCTCAAGCGACGATGCCAGAGAGTCCATAGTTTCGTGGATAGTTCGGGACATTTCTGCGATTGCCTTTCCGCGATACGGATATCAATATCTGGCCACGATGTCGCAGGCAGCATGCCAGCGACAGCATCGACCCATGTCCCCATCATCGTACTTCACAGATATTGCAGAATCGTGTCAGGAAAACAGGAACTGCCCCGGATATCGAAACATCCGAGGCAGTAATCCTTGAAGAATCAGTCCTAGACGATGGTGATCTTACCGACCATACCGGCCTGTTGGTGGCCTGGCACTGTGCAGTAGAACTCGTATTCCTGACCGACTTCGGCCGAATCCGGAATCACGAAATCGTGGGATTCTCCGTTGTTGAGCATCGGAGTGATCGGCTCATCGCCCCAGTCATCGACCTTGGCATCGTGCTGCATGTAGCCACTGTTGACGAAGTGAATGGTATCGCCCACAGATGCCTCAATCTCGGCAGGCTCGTACTTCAGCGTATCAAGCATGTCGACTTCGATACCCGCGCTGCTGCCACCGGCTGCCGGGCTTGCCTCGGCCGACGGCGATGCTGCCGGCGATGCGGCCGCAGTGCCGTCGCCTTCAACGATGGTGATCTTGCCGACCATGCCCTGATTCACAGCCTCGGTGAGGTTGGACTTGAACTCAATCTCAGAACCAACTTCGGCATCGGCCGGAATGGTGAACTCGGCGGTCTTGCCGGAGGAGATGCTGCGGATGAACGGAATGCTTCCGTCGTCCCATGCCTCAGAGGAGAGGCCCATCTGCATATCGGTATCGTTCTGCCAGGTGAGCACGCCGCCCGGAGCCATTTCAAGCTCGGCCGGGGTGAACTGGAACTTGGTACCAATAACGGTGGACGCCATCGGGGTGTTATCCGAAGGAGCCTCCACTGCGGCCGGGCTGGCTTCGCCTTCGGCGGCTGCGGCAGTTGCTTCCTCGGTCTCTTCGTCATCACCAGCTGGGGCAGCGGCGGCAGAGCCCTCAACGATGGTGAAGGTACCAGTCATACCGCTCTGCTCGTGACCGGCAACGGTGCAGATGAACTTGAAGCTCTCACCAACAGCGGCGTCTTCCGGGATCACGATGTCCTGGCTATCGCCTCCGTTCAACATTTCGGTACCCACACCGAGATCGTCGCTGACGAGGTCGTGCTGCATGAAACCGGCATTGGTCACCGTCACGGTCTGGCCCGGAGCAACTTCAACCTCGGCAGGAGTGAAGGAGAAATCGTCGTTGGCTTCGATGGTGACGGCTTCGCCACCACCACCAGTTGCTGCACCTTCGTCGGTGGTCACTTCGCCTTCGGCGGTCGCTTCTTCAGTCTCCTCGCCATCACCGGCTGGAGCCGCAGCAGCAGATGCCTCAACGATGGTGAAGGTACCAACCATGCCGCTCTGCTCGTGACCAGGCACGGAGCAATGGAAATCGAAGGTCTCACCAACGGCAGCATCTTCCGGGATCACGATATCCTGGCTATCTCCGCCGTTGAGCATATCCGTTTGAACACCGAGATCTGGGCAGACGAGGTCGTGCTGCATGAATCCAGCATTGTTTACCGTTACGGTCTGACCTGGGGCAACCTCGACATCGGCCGGGCTGAAGGTGAAGTCGTCGTGGGCCTCGATAGTGATGGCTTCGCCACCACCAGCGGCGGCACCCTCGTCGGTTCCTTCGCCTTCGGTCTCCTCACCTTCGTCGGCCGGTGCAGCAGCGCCAGCTTCAACAATGGTGAAGGTACCAACCATGCCGCTCTGCTCGTGACCGGGCACGGAGCAGTGGAAATCGAAAGTCTCGCCCACAGCAGCGTCTTCCGGAATCACAATGTCCTCACTGGCACCGCCATCAAGCAGTGCCGTTTCAACACCGAGATCTGGGCAAACGAGATCGTGCTGCATGAAACCGGCGTTGGTCAGAGTGACTGTCTGACCCGGTGCAACCTCGACATCGGCCGGGCTGAAGGTGAAGTCATCGTGAGCCTCGATGGTGATGGCCGCGGCACCGCCGCCGGTATCTCCACCGGAATCACCACTACCGGAATCGGCACCCGGGGTCGAAGTGATTGGTGCAAGGGTTGGAGGAGCACCGGGAACATCCGGGTTCTGGGTAGGATTGAGTTCCTCTTCAGAGAGTGGATTGTTGCCGCATGCTACAAGTACCGCGCTTGTTGCGGCGACGGATGTGACGGCTACAAATCGTCGTCGATTAATTCTGTTCATGCCGTTATAACCTCCCCGGCCGTGCTGACCAGGTTCTGAAAGAGAACACTGGAAAATCCGCGTGGGCACAATGGTGCGCACACTAACTGCCCTATTGTACCGTGATTAAAGCAACTGGGCGCAATTGCCTGAACCACAAAAATGTAGGGGTTTCTATGACATCTCAACACAACGAACGAACTCTCGTACCGATGAAGGATTCCGGCGGTGATTTGGCAGTGAATGTGTATCCGGGTAATGGCCCGAAGGTGCTGCTGATTCACGGAATTAGCAGCAGTAGTGCTGATTTCAATCCAGTGATCAACCAGATGCAGGCGTTTTGTCAGCCCATCACCATGGATCTCCGTGGTCATGGCAATTCGAGCCAACCGCAAGCGGGCTACCACTATTCGGATTACATTCGGGATCTGGAAACCGTCATTGCCCAACTAAGCCTGGAGCAACCCATCGTGCTGGGTCACAGTCTCGGCGGAATCGTCACCTTGATGTGGGCAGCACAACATCCGAACGATGCGACGGCCCTGATCATTGAGGACTCTCCCCTGCGATCCGGCAGCGACTTCATCGAGGCGTTCAACGGCTGGCTGACCCTTAACGCGCTATCTCAGGAACAGGCACGAGACTGGTACGAAACCAAGAATCCGAGCTGGAACGAACGGCTGCTCGATCAACGATCGCACGATATGGTGAACACCTCACGCACGGCGATTTTGGAACTGCAGCAGGCTTCGCTGAGCAATGAAGGGCTGGATTCGGTTGCAGCGCTGGATTCAATTTCTTCGCCGATGCTTTTCCTGCAAGGCGATCCCACCACCGGCAGCATGGTGCATCCAGATGACATGGCCGATCTGCAGCGTAAGATCCCGCACATGGGTGTGAAGCTGTTCCCGGAAGCGGGCCACACCATTCACCGTAGCCATCCGCAAGAATGGCTGGCATCCGTTCAGGCATTCATTGAAGGATTGGACGTTTAATCGCCGATCATCATGTTGAGCGTCACGAATTCGTATCCCTCGCTCTGGTAATCGGCAATGAGCGCTTCGAGGGCAAGGTAATCCTGCTCCTGCGCAACGTGCATAAGGATGATGGCGCCGGGGCCACCCTTATCGGTATCGGATGCACATGAAGCCGCGATTTCCTCAGCGCTCACGCCAGTCCAGGCGAGGGTATCGCAGGTCCACCAGAAGGTGTAGTCGTAGCCCATGCTGGCAAGAAGCTCTTGCCCTTCGGCATCCATATCGCCATATGGCGGTCGCCAGAACGGCTGCATATTCCAATCGGCTACTTC
>JAFAEA010000005.1 GCA_023424355.1 Chloroflexota bacterium
GGCAATCTCCTCATCGATTCCGTGATGATCAAGGATGTGAACACAGCCATGGCCGTGGTCACCATGCTCATCGTGCTGGTGCTCACCATCAATCTCATCATCGATCTTGCCCTGCCGTTGATCGATCCGCGCGTGAAGCTCACCGGACAGGGAGGTTGATGCCATGAATGTAATTGGACGCCTCATTCGGGAAAGCGGCAAGTTCAAGTTGGGACTCGGCATCACGCTGCTTCTTATTGTGCTTTCGCTGCTCAGCCCGATCCTGATTCGCATGCTGATCGGCGATGTCGATCCGATGCAGCAGGGCACCTACATGATATTTCTCGATCCAAGCTCGGAGAATTGGCTCGGTACGGACCGCTTCGGCCGCGATGTGCTGAGCATGGTGTTGGCGGCACTGCCGGTATCGCTGACAGTCGCATTCCTGGCGGGATTGCTCTCTACAGCCATGGGTGTATTGGTCGGATTCGTTTCCGGATACAAGGGCGGCCGCACGGATAGCGTGCTCCGCACCGTCACCGATATGCTGATCGTGATCCCGACTCTGCCACTTATCATCATTCTGGCTGCAAACACTCGCAGTCTCGGATCGGTGAGATTGGCGCTCGTGCTCGCGCTCTTCAGTTGGCCGTTTGCGGCTCGTGTAATTCGCACGCAAGTGATGTCTCTGCGAGAACGCCCGTATGTGGAGCTCGCTCGCATCTCGAATGTGCCAGACAGATCGATCATCTTCGGCGAGATTTTGCCAAATATGGCTCCGTTTGTGGCCATTGGCTTCGCCCAGGCATCGGTCGGTTCGGCATTTGCGCTTGTGGGTCTTACCGTGATCGGACTCGGACCAAGCAACCAGGTCGATCTGGGCCGCCTCATCAGCGAAGCACTCGGCTACGGCGTGATCAGCATGGGCAAGGAGCTGATCTTCGTGGCACCGGTCTTCATGCTCATCCTGCTTTTTTACGGATTGGCTCTCATGAGTCAGGGAATGGAAGAATTCTTCAATCCCCGCCTCCGTAGCGGTTCCTGATGTGCGACGAATGGAGTTTCGATGACTGATACCTTCACAAAGAAATCAGGACCAGATACCGGGGCAGATGATGTGTTGCTGGAAATCCGCAATCTCGATGTCCACTTTCGCCTGAGGAACGGCGGAGTTGCCCGCGTGGTCGATGGATCGAACCTGACGGTCAAACGCAATGAAATCATCGGTATCGCCGGCGAATCTGGATCCGGAAAGACCACGCTGGTCGAGGCGATTCTGGGAATCAACCGCTTTGCCAATCGCGAATTGCATGGCGAAGTGCTCTATCACGCCCGAAATGGTCAGGTAATGAATCTGGCGGCGCTTGGTCCGCGTGCGATGGCCAAGGTGCGACTTTCCGAGATTGGCTACATTCCGCAAGGATCCATGAACTCACTCAGCCCCACCATGCGCGTGGCTGAGCAGATCATCGATGGCATGGTCGATCACGGCGTGAGCCAGCGACAGGCCAAAGCACGTGTGCCAGAGCTGTTGGAAAAGGTCGGATTGGATCCGCACGTTGCACGTTTGTATCCACACGAGCTTTCCGGCGGTATGAAGCAGCGCGTGATCATCGCCATCGGAATCTCGATGAATCCCAGCATCATCATCGCCGATGAGCCGACAACCGCGCTCGATGTGAATGTGCAGCGCCGAATCCTCGAGACGCTTATGCGACTTCGCGATGAAATGGGAGTCAGCATTGTGATGGTGAGTCACGATGTGGCTGTCCATGCAGAGCTGGTGGATCGCCTGGCGATCATGTACGCCGGGCAGATCGTGGAAACCGGTGGTGTTCGTCCGATGCTGAAGGCACCGCTCCATCCATATACAAAGGGACTGATGGATTCGATCCCGACGATCACGGAGACACGTCAGCGCATCGAAGGTATCCGCGGGGTCACTCCGAGTCCGGATAACTGGCCCAAGGGATGTCGATTCCGGAACCGCTGTAAGTACGCGATGCCTCAATGCGAGCAGATAATGCCGTTGCTCACCCCGGTGAAGGGCGAACACGTGAAGAGCCTGAACGACGTGGAGACCTCAACCGTCGATCGCGATGTCGCATGTTTGTTGTACGAGGTGGATGGTGAAAACCAGACGGAGGTGAGCAATGCCTGACGACACCAAAATCCTGCAGATGAAGGATGTCACTACCATCTTCGGTTCTGGTGGCACAGAAACCTACGCAAACCGCAACGTGAATCTGGAAATCGCCAGCGAGCCTGCAAGCATCATCAACATCGTGGGTGAGAGTGGATCTGGCAAAACCACAGTGGCGAGAACGATTCTGGGTCTGCAAACACCCACGAGTGGCGAAGTGCTCTGGCGTGGCAATGCTATCGACAAGTTGAACAGAGACCAGAAGTTTCAATACCGGGGGGATGTGCAGGCGGTATTTCAGGATCCTTACGGCATCTTCAATCCGTTCTACACCATCAATCACGTGTTCGATATGATTCTCGATCGCTTCAACATCGCCAAAGGCAAAACGGACCAACGTGAGAAGGTCGAGGAAAGCCTGAAGGCTGTCGGACTCCGCCCAGATGATGTGCTGGGCAGGTATCCGCATCAACTGAGTGGCGGTGAGCGACAGCGAGTCATGCTTGCACGAGCCCACATGATGCGACCGAAGGTCATCATCGCGGATGAAGCGATTTCCATGCTCGATGTTGCCATCCGCGCGATTGTGATGAATATCCTGCTCGATTTCCGGGACCAGGAAGGCATCAGCACGGTGTTCATCACCCACGACCTCTCGGCGGCGCATTATCTCGGTGGCGATATCATGGTGATGCGTAGGGGAGAAGTGGTGGAAATCGGAGATGTGGACGATGTATTGAAGAATCCGCAGCATGCCTACACCAGGCTCTTGCTCGAGTCCCTGCCGAATCCTGATCCCGATCAGCGATGGGCCCGCAGCGGTGATGATCTCTCCGGGCTTGAACAGGCGGCGGGAGTGGCCCAGACCTAGCCGGGTTGAACAACCAAGCCAGGAGTGGAACCCATCCGGATGTGCAGCAATGCTACCCGGATGGATTTCCGTTACACTTGATATCGCATTCGGAACACACCGGGTGCACCAATCTCACCACGCCAAACGCTTGAAAACCCACCTCCCAGCCCGTATCATAGAAAGCCGTGGTCACCTTTGGGTGGCCGCAATGTTTGATGATGCCCACCGGCCAATCGAGTTGCTTGTGCCACGAGGTGTCAATCGTTTACCAGCATCGTGTCTGGTGAGATCGCAGCAGGAGAAGGTCTCCTGAGCACGATCGCACTCAACACGGTCAGGAGCTTTTCGTGCCGACGATCAAT
>JAFAEA010000029.1 GCA_023424355.1 Chloroflexota bacterium
ATTCCTGTGCCGAGCGCATTGCAGCTTGTGCCTGCTGATGTGCTGATGCATCAAACCCGAGCGCAGCGCGCTCCTTCTGGAGCGATTCCAGCGCCTGCAGTGCCTCGGCGATGGTCTGCTCAGCCACGTTCTTGTTCGTGACTATCTCATCCTTGCGGGCGAGTTGTTCATTGATATGGCGAATGGTGACATAGGCATCGCGCGCTGCTTGCAGTTGTTCGGTGATTTCGCGATGAGCAGCTTCGTCGTACGCGATGTCCGCAAGCGGAACGAGTTCCTGCTCCAGCGGTTGTCGCTCCACCGCGATCTGCTGGCGGAAGCCGACCGCCTTTCGCACAGAAGCGGCAGCATCGATGACTCGGCGCCAGGCGACCAACGCTCGTTGTTCTTCATCGCGCTGCTGTGCAGTTGGCGCGGTTTGGATGTTGAGTTCGGAGGTAACCCGCTGCAAACGGGCCGATATCTCGTCGACCTTCGTCTGTTGCTCCTGCACATATCGCTTGCCGGATTCGATGGATGCGCGGGTTTCCGTCAGCTTGCCGGCCCGTTCGGCGATGAGCTTCTCATCGGCCTTCACCGCATCGATTTCGGTGCGATTTTTCGCGATAAGCTCATCGATCTGGCTGATCTGCTGCCGATAATTCTCAACCTCCCGCTCGAACACCGTGATCGCGTGGGCGGTATCGTCCGACGTAAATGGTCGCTGACAGGTCGGGCAGATTTCGCCTTCATGCTGTTGGCGGAGTCCGGCCAGAATCCGATCTGTCTTTTGCAGATCGCCCTTGATGCGAGTTGCCGATGTGTTGGCCGCCGTGATGCTGCCATTCAGTTCCTGCAGCCGTGCCTGAATCGCCTTCGCCTGCTCGGCCGGATCGCCAGCCTCCAGCAAAGATTCCTGGATCTGATGCAACTGCTCCACGCGTTGGTTGAATGTCTGCAGTCGGGCCGATTCGCTCGTCAGCTGCTCATTGAGCTCAACCGCCGCCGAGATATTGGTGACGCGCTGTTCCAGCGATACGATGTCGATTCCGGCAGCCCACTCAACTGCGGCATCCGGAGTTTCCGGGTGCCATGCATGGTGACTATCAGGAGCTGCGGCGCCTGTGATTGCCTCTCGGATTGTGTTGGCTGCATCGGTATCACGTTGATCGAGCGACGTGAGCGTCTGCTGCAGCTCGCGTTTGCGCATTGCCGACTGGCGGTTTGCGGCGTGGCTCGCTTCGGTTTCCTGGAGCTTCGGTCCGGCATCGGCGATCGGCTGCTTCTGCTCACGTTCGGCAGCGAGGCGTGCCAGGCGATCCAGTTCCCGACCAGCGTTCGTGGCTTGTTCCTTCGCGATATCGTGCTTGCGCTGATCGTTCTGCAGCCGTTGGTTGAGGGCGGAATCCTGCTCCCGCAATTGCTCGATTGCGGTGAGATCCTTATCTGCCGCGGCGGTTTTGGATTTGGCCGCTGCCAGCGATTCCGAGAATCCATCCACGGTTTGCTTCGCTTCAGCAATGCCGGCTTCGGCTGTCGCAATCTCGGCCGCGAAATCGCGATCCTTCGATTGCGCTTCACTTTGCGAGAGGTAACTACGTGCGTCGGCCAGCGCGCGCTTGCGATCGTCCGCGATGATTTGCTGCGCGTCACGAATCGTTTCCAAGCCTAGCAACTTGCCAACATCGCGACGGCGCGTGGTCGGCGAACCATTGAAGAATCCGAGCTCTTTCTGGCGCGTAAAGAAGGTTGCCACGAACGCGCCGTGATCCAGACCGATCAGGTTTTGTGTGACATACGCAGTCACCTGTGCGGCGCCATCGACGATCTTTTCCTCGAAGCCGTACTCGTCCACGCGGTAGATGCGCGCCTTCGCCGAACCCTTGCCGAGCTCACGCTCCACTACGAATCTGGCCGGTGTGGCCGGATCTTCGAGCGTAACGGTCACTTCGGTTTTGCCGCGCCAGACGCGCGGTTTTACATCGGCCGATTTGATCGTAGATGGAGAGTACAACGCCCACTCGATCGCCTCGAACAGGGTGGTCTTGCCCACACCGTTCGCGCCGATCACCCCGATGGCACCGGTCTGCGGGATCTCGATGACGTGATGTCCGCCATATTGTTTGTAGTTAGTGATTTCAACGCGACTGAGGATCATGAGAGTTCATCCTCCTCTGGTGCCACGGTGTTGCTGCTGGCCAGCGCTTCGATGAGGGCTTCGTCGCCGCGTTTGCGGAAGACACCGGCGAATCGATCGTTGAAGGCCTGACCAGTCCGCAAGTCCACAAACTGGCCGAAAAGCTCACGCAAATCCGGGAACTCCTGTGTCACTTCTGCTCCCTCTGTGGAGGTGTCCAGAACGCGCTGCTCCTGTGGAATTGTGAGATGCCACACGATATCCACAAGTTCGCGTTTGAGGATCGATTCCGCCTCGCGCCGATCACCGCGTTCGGCATTGCGAATGCGGATGCGCACCATCGCGCGCTGGAAAGTCTCGCTATCGGCATCATGATCATTGATGCGCGCGAGCACTTCTTCCGCGATTTCGCGTCCACGCATGTTATCGGCGTACACCGGCTTGAGATCGATCATTGGGCGCACATCTTCATACGGGATGTGCTCCTTCTCGTAGCCGGCACCGGGTCCGTTCAGGGTGACCATGCAGTAACCGGGAGTGGCCTCGAAATCGCCCCAGCCATTGCGCTCGGTGCTACCGGCATACCAGCCGTTGCCGATTCCGGGAGGCTGCATGTGGAGGTGATAGTGCCCAAGTGCGATGTAATCGAAACTGCGATCGAGCAGGCTGGTATCAAGCTCCTCCTCGCCCGGTTCGGCGTGCTTCCCGGGATCGAGAATGCCCTTCACCATGCCGTGAATCGTCATGACATTGATGCGATTGTCCACCGTTGAAGGCACAGGAGGTTCATCGCCGGTCAACGCACCGTGCGGAATCGCGTGCACGTGCAGATTGAGATGCTGAAAGGTCTGGTAATCGTGACCGTCTTCATACCCGGCATAGAATTTGATGCCCGGCAGAGCCAGATCCAGAATCGAATAGACACTTCCCCCGGTGCGAATTCGCGGAGTATCGTGGTTGCCGGCGATCACGAGGGTCGGGATTCCCGCCTGTTCGATCTTCTTCATCTGCTGCACAAAGTGCCGGATAGAGGTCCAGGTCGGGCGCGCATAGTGAAACACATCGCCGGCGTGGAGGATGCCATCCGGTTTCCGGGCGATGATATCGTCGATGGCCCATTCAAATGCGCGCTCGAAATCCACCGTGCGCTGATTGCGACCCGTCTCCGGATCCTGTTTGTTCAGCCCGCGATAACCGAGATGCGTATCGGTAATGTGGGCGATACGGATGGGATTGCTCATGAGAATCGCTTCGCCTCACGCTTGTTGGCCAGTTCTTTCTGCACCATCATCCACGGATTGGTTCGCTTGTTTGTATTACCCATCAGTACATTGTTCACCTTGAGTCGGACGCTCTCCAGATCTGCAGCATCCAGACCTTCAGCGAACGCCTGCACATCGCTCTTTCGCGGTGCGCCGTTTGGCATGTGTTTGTTAAGCAGCGCCATGAGGCCATCCACCGGATCGCCGGCAGGTCCGTTCTCTCCACCGAACACGCGCTGACCATAGATACCCGGCAATGTGGGCGGGTAGGGGAAGGTGCCGAAGAGCGGGGAGCGGTAATGCGCGTGCCGCACCAGCATCCGACCCTTGGAGAGACCGAGGAGCTCCTGCTTCTGCGTTTCCGAGATGCTGCGATAGGCGGCGTTGATGATTTCCTCATCGCCGATGCGACCATAAAAGCTGGTACCGCAGTTGCCGAGAATCTCGCCATCGACCTTGCTGCGGAACTGCTGTGCTCCCAGCAGCACCACATTGAGGTGCCGACCGCGGGCCGCGATATCTACCAGGGTGTCTCGCAAGCCGCCTTCGCCACCGGCCGGTGCGTACTTGTTCAACTCATCGACGAAGACGATCAACTTATCCACACCCATCTCTGATTTCTCGGCCAGATTCCAGATGCGGTTGATTGTGCTGGTGACGATAAGCTCCTGCACATTTGTATTGCAGCCGCTGATATCCACCACGCGCAGTTCCTGATCGGTGAACTGATGGTCTACCTGCGGAGTGGTGCCGTAATCGACCGCGCCGTCCGCGATCAGTCCCGCGAACTTGTCCTGCAAGCCCTTGAAGCGGTTTTGCGCCTTGCGGATGGTCGCCTTGTGATGGCCGTACCAGTTGTCCTCGCCGGTTTCGTCGAAGTGGAGATTGATTTCCGCAAACTTCTTGTTGAGCTGATCGATGCTCTTAATCTGCTGCTCGCGCAGCTCATAGATGAAGCCAAAGAGCTTGTCATCCAAATCCCGGAAATCGAAGATGCGATGCGGATACGCCAGCAGTCGATCCAGCGACCACAGAATTGGGAACACGCGGTCGCTCTGTCCCGGCATATTGCGCGGTGTGTTGAGTTGCGATTGCTCGGAGAATCCGGCCAGATCCACTTTGCCGCCGTAGCTTCTAGCTTCCTGCCCCGGTTTGAACGGAGCAAAGATGTTGAAGTTCTCAAATGGTTTGGGATCCAGCTCCAGCGATGCATAGGCATTGCGCTGATCGTCATCCAGCCCGCGCCACTTCTCGGCGGCGTAGGCTTCCTCGAAGCCGGGATCTGGAATCGCCGGCTTGTCCAGCCAGAGAAGGTCTGGTCCCTTCACATTGAACATCAGCGCCGCGACCTTGGTATTCCCCTTCGCCAGCGTTTGAAAAATGCTGCTGGTGAGGAAGAGGGCGTGGCTGGTTTTGGTTGCGAGACCAGATTGACCAGTCCAGTTGGCATGACCAGCTTCTGGACCAAGCAGATAGTTCTCATCCAGATACAGCGGGGTCTTCTGGAACTTGTCCATCCCCTCTACATCCTTCAGAATCTCGCCATGTTCATCACGCACATAGTTGCCATTGGTGTGCATGAGCGCCGGGATCTTGTGGCCGTCGAAACCGGCCACACCGAGGGCGAGCTCGATCGCCTCGCTGGTCGCGAAGTAGACCGGACCATTCACTGCCGGGCGGTTGCTCTGCACATCCTTGCGCAGGTGCTTGGTGGCGAGCACGTTCACGGTGAATACGAGGATCTCCGGCCGATTGGTGGGCGCATCTTCGGCGAGGGCGATCTCCATACGGCGATCGAAGTAATCGTCCATGAAGCTACGCATATCGCTGAAGCGACGCGGTTCATCCACAACGCCAATCACGGCGGCCTCTTCACTGAAGGCAACTACGATATGGCCAATATCCAGTGTGAGAGCGTTATCCGCGCCCCAGAAATGGAACTGGTGGCTCCCGGCAGGTTCACGCTCGCTGCTCACCACGCGGCCAACCGCCTCTGTTTGGAGGTCCACCAAATGGCGGAACTCCTCCCGAAGCCAGTTCGGTTGATCGCCTGATGCGGCAGGTTTATCGGTCAGCAAATCGGAGAATTCGACATCTTCCCAAGAGTTCACGTGCGCTAATCCTCCTACACCGGCCAGCCGGCGGTAATGTGCGAGATTCGTTGTTTCAATATTCGTTCGAGCAAATGCACCGGGTAAAGCAAGGTCGGCCAGCGGCTATCCGATGTTGGTCGCGGAATGCGTTCCGCCATTAGCCAGGTAGCTATATCGCTGATCTCATCGGGATCGGTGGTATCCCCATTGGCTTCCAGCCGAATCAGCGCGTGGCGTGCATCCAGACCGGTTGCCGGCCACATCCGTTGGTACCAGTGGGTGCGGGCGCGAGCCCGACTGGAAGTGCGATAGGCCGTCGTGCGCTGCCCCGGTTGCAGACTCAGCAAGGTCATTGCCTCTCGCCCAACAAGATGCTGAC
>JAFAEA010000049.1 GCA_023424355.1 Chloroflexota bacterium
CCGAAGTGCTCACAGATGTGTTGGCAGTTTGGGGTGCTGTGCTGGATAAGGACATCTCCCAGTGTCTGCTCGCAGGCATTTATGGCGATACACTTGGTCTTCGCACCGAAAGCACCACAGCTCGCACCATGCGCACCTCTGCCGATCTCGTGGATAGCGGCGGAAATATCGTGCCGATCGTAAACAGCTTGTTCCGCCTAAAGCCGCGATCATCCGTATTCCTTTGGCGTGCAGCTCTTCGCGGTGTGCAGTGGACCGGCGATCTCATCTGGACGGAACTCACTCGAAAGACCTTCGAAGAATGTGGCGCGCGCCAGAGCGAGGCCGAGGGCATGGTCAACTTCCTAGTTGGCACCGAGGGTTCGCGTGCGGCGGCCATTCTGTACGAGGCAGATAACGGCTGGCGGGTGTCCATGCGCTCTATGAACGATGATGTGGACGTGGCCCAGATCGCCGCCCAATTTGGAGGTGGCGGACATCCTCGTGCTGCCGGTGTGCAGATTGAAGGCGATGAATCAGCCAAGTTGCACTTCCTGAGCGAAGTCGCCAGGCTCATCAAACTTGAGGAACACGATCCCGAACCGCAATATGTATCGGACGTTGTGCTGGACTAATGGCCAAACGAGCAACGCGCGGCAAGTACCACGGCTTTGTGGTGATAGAGAAGCCGGCTGGTGTCACCAGCCACGATGTTGTGTCCACCATGCGACGCCTCACGGGTGAGCGCAGAGTAGGGCATGCTGGTACGCTCGATCCTGCAGCCGTCGGTGTCCTTCCGATTGCGGTGGGGCAAGCTACGCGCACCGTGGAATACCTGTCGGAATCCAGCAAGGGATACGCTGCCGAGATTACGTTTGGTGTCACCACCGATTCGCTGGATGGCGATGGTACGGTCACGTCCATTTCCGATGCATCGCACATCACCCTTGATCAAATCGAAGAAGCTTTGGCCGAGTTTCGGGGACCGATTCAACAAGTACCCCCCATGCATTCGGCTATCAAAATCGATGGGCGGCCACTCTATGAGCGAGCTCGTATGGGCGAACACATCGAGCTCGATGCCCGCGATGTCACCATCCACAAGCTAGAAGTGATGAGCTGGACGAACCCCGTTCTGGAGATCTATGTCCATTGCTCCAAGGGCACCTATGTGCGTTCTTTGGCAAGGGATATCGGCGAGGCGGTGGGCACTGGCGCATACATGTCGAACCTCGTGCGTGTAAGTACGGGACCCTTCACTCTTGAAGATGCGTGGAATCTCAACGAACTGCCCGAAATGATCGAGCAGGGGTATTGGGAAGATATCGCCGCGCATCCGGATATGGCGCTGCACGATCGTCCAGCAGTTGTACTCAACGACGATCTGGCGACAAAATGGGTGAACGGCACCACAGTGGAAGTCGCCGTGCCAGCGGGCCTCGTTCGCGTGTACGATGTGTTGGGTAATTGGCTTGGTGTCGGCTCCGGAGATCCGGATGAGGGCACCGTGAAACCTGAAAAGGTCGTAACAGAGCGCTAATGGAAAATGTCTATTCCTTGGTGACTGAACTGGAACCCGCTCCGAGTGTGATTACGCTTGGCGCATTCGATGGTGTTCATCGTGGTCATCAGCATTTGCTCCAACAAGCCAGAAATGCCGCGGATGCCCATGGTGCCCGCGTTATTGCCGTAACCTTCGAGCCGCTTCCCGTGCAGGTTTTCCGACCGGATCTGTTCCCCGGAAGAGTTCTCACGAACGCCAAACGGCGTGAGCACCTGCACCGTAACGGCGCCGATGTGATCGTCGAACTGCCATTCAGCCGCGAACTTGCGAAGCAAACGGCGGAAGAATTTGTTGAGCAGATGAAGGCGGCAGGCCCAGTGCTGGAGATCTGGGTCGGAGAGGACTTCGCCCTGGGGAATAATCGTGAGGGCACCCCTGCACGACTCCAGGAGCTCCTTGCCGATCACGGCACCGTGGTGAATGCTATTCCGCGAATCTCGTTCGATGGTCGCGAAGTGAGCAGTACGGCAGTGCGTGAGCACATCAAGAATGGCGCCGCTCGCGATGCATCAATCATTCTCGGGTATCGGTTTGCGGTTGAAGGTCCGGTTGTGCAGGGCGCGCAACTCGGTCGACAAATCGGATTCCCAACCGCCAATGTGGCACCGCCCAAGGGGATTGTGCCGCTCCGAGATGGTATCTATGCCAGTTACGCCTCGATTGATGGCGAATCTCATCTCCGCCCGGCAGTGACATATATCGGTACCCGTCCTGCTGTTAACACCGGCGAACGCATGATTGAGACTCATCTTCTGGATTTCGATGGTGATCTGTATGGCCGAAATCTCACCACATATTTTGTGGAGCATCTGCGTCCCGATTCTGACTTCCCAGGTGTGGATGCCCTCATTGAGCAACTGCAGAAGGATGAGGACGCCACCCGCGAGATTCTGCAGCGAGAACAGGCTGAAGATTCGGCGCAAATCGGCGTGGAATCAATGCAACCGGTTGAAAAGACCCGTTAAATCTGTGTATACTGGTCAAGTGTACCGGTTAAAGCAGCCAGGCTCACGAGCCGGTCGCTTTTTTGTGCACGATGATCGAAA
>JAFAEA010000070.1 GCA_023424355.1 Chloroflexota bacterium
CAGGGCAATCTCGCGGAGAAAAATCTCTCTAGCGATGAGATTCTGGAGATGATGACCGAAGAGCCACGCCTCATCAAACGACCAATCTTGGTGAGCGGCCCGAACGTGGTCGTCGGATTCAATGAAGGAAAGATCAAGGAACTCATCAATCAGGATAATGCTTCATGAGTCTGGATTTTGGAACACACGCATCGGCCGCTGGCGGCGTCCATAAGGCGATTCAGCGCACGGTCGATGTTGGCGCTACCAGCAGCCAGATCTTTAGCAAGAACGAGCGGCAGTGGATCGCGAAGCCGTTGGACCCCGGCGTAGTAGAGAGTTTCCACGCCGAGCGCGAGAAACATGGAATTCGCCAGATGGTGATTCACGACAGCTATCTCATCAATCTGGCTTCTCCGAAGGAAGATATCCTCGAGAAATCCATGCGAGCGTTTGAGGACGAGCTCCGCCGCGCGCAGACCTTGGACATCAAACTCCTCGTTACTCATCCCGGTGCTCATACCGGCAGCGGGGTGGAAGCGGGGATCCAGCAGTTCGCCCAATCGCTCAATCGCGTGTTCGATGACCTCCCGGATAACGATGTCATTGTGTGTCTGGAGACGACGGCTGGTCAG
This sequence comes from Chloroflexota bacterium, assembly GCA_023424355.1. Taxonomy (GTDB): domain Bacteria; phylum Chloroflexota; class Chloroflexia; order Thermomicrobiales; family UBA6265; genus UBA6265. The sequence continues at coordinate 615 of JAFAEA010000070.1, forward strand.
GGAACCACCCTTGGACGCACCTTCGAGGAAATCGCCGAGATTATCGATAAAACCGAGGCGAAGGAACGAGTTGGTGTCTGCTTCGATACCTGCCATGCCTTTGCGGCAGGATACGACTTGCGATCAGAGGACACCACGATCAAGGTCTTTGATGAGTTCGATCGGGTGATTGGTCTGGATAAGCTCCGGGTGCTCCATCTCAACGATAGCAAGCAGCCGTTCGCCAGCAACAAGGATCGGCACGATCATATCGGCAAAGGCGAGATAGGGCTTGATGCCTTCGCGGCAATCGTCAACGACGATCGGCTGTCTGGACTTCCGGCCATTCTCGAAACCGAGAAGGATGCCGATGGCGAATATGATCGAATGAACCTCGAGGTCCTCCGCGGTCTCATTCGCAACTAGAATCAGGAAGCAAAGAACCCGCCGAGTATTTAATCGGCGGGTTCTGTCGTTTACTGGAACTCTTGTGGTTTAGTCCTGTCGGCTGCTAAGGACATCCCGGTTCGGATCGAAACGATTGGTGGCATTTGTCTGCTGATGCTCGGCACCAACACCGCTGTCCCACCAGGTTTCGCCCTGGGCACCGAAGGCGGCCAGCTCGGTCTTGGTGTACACGAGGCCCTCGCGGTTGAACACCGCAAGTTCGTATTCCTGGCTCATGGTGATCGCATCTACCGGGCATACCTGGCTGCAGAGACCGCAGAAGAGGCAGCGACCAGACTTCAGGATGAACTCACCAAGTTCACGATCGCCTTCCTCGGATGGCACAACGTGCATCTCGAGGCAGCTGGTTGGGCAAATGCGAGCGCAAAGGCCGCAGGCCACACACAGAGCTTCACCTGTTTCCGGATCGGCGCGGAGTGCCGGCAATCCACGGAAGCGGCTCTGCATGGCGCGTCGTTCTTCCGGATATTCCTGAGTCAGCTTTGGCTGGAAGAGACGCTTCAGGGTTACCTGAAAGCCCTTTACTTCATCGAGCATGTTTCCCCCTCGGTACTAGGCCGTCACGATTTCCGGACGGGAAGAATCGGTGAAAAGAATCGACTGGCCGCTATCGGTGAGTGAGCTGTTGGGAGTCACTACACCGCCGCGCTCGAGTCGGGCGTAGGTCACACCAGCGTATCCCGGAACAACCTTGCTGATATCGCCCATCACGCGGCTAGCATGTACTGCCGGGATCTCGTATCCCATAAGGCTGGCGACTTCGGCAATGATCGAGATACCATCGCGAGCTTCGCCCATTGGCGGAACCGCGGCACGTACGCGCTGCACGGTGCGATCGAAGTTGGTGAATGTGCCGTCCTTCTCCAGGTTGAGCGCCATCGGCAGCACCACATGGGCGATTGCCGTGAGCGGGGAGTTGTAGGAATCGGTCACAATCAGGAGCTCAAGCTTCTGGAGTGCTTCGAACAGGCGTGTATCCATCACCTTGTAACGAGTAGCGAATCCACCCTCGACCCACATCGCCTTGATCTTGCCACTCTCGATGGCATCGACCAAACCGTCGAACTCAACACCCTCGGATGTCGGAAGTACGGTGCCCCACAGGGATTCGAGCTTGCCACGAGCTTCCATATCGGCCACCGAAGCACCGCCCGGCAACTGATTGCCGGCGAAGCCCATATCGGCGACACCCTGGAAGTTGGCAGGACCGCGCAGTGCAGCAACACCACCACCAGCGCGACCGATATTGCCGGTCATGATGGAGATATTGGTGCAGGCTGCGGCGATTGCTTCAGCATCGTCGTAATCGGCAGTGCTGTTATCCGCATTCTTGCGGTCGAGCAATCGCTGGGCCGGAGTATCGTGCGCAACGGTGTGGAATACGGCGCCCGGTGCGTAGCCACCTTCCGAAGCTGCGGCCGGCATTTCGTGCTGGCTGGTGACGAAGATGATGGCGGCTTCGGTGATCTTCTCGGCCGGAACGCCACTCTTCTCGGAGATCACGTTCAGATCAACCGGCTTGGCACCGGTGGTCTTGGCGAGGCCAAGTCGCTCGATTTCGGAGGCGATGCCTTCGAGAACCAACGATGTCGTATCCGGATTTGGCTTCAGCCAAAGTGCCGCGCGATCGCAAAGAATGTAGTGCTGGGTCGAAACCACAACGATACGGCTCTCGCGGTAAGTGCGGCTGTGATTGATCCAGTAGCTGGCGCCAGGAGCATATTCATAGATGCTCGGGCCAACCACAAGGATATTCTTGGCATCGCTCAACAGTTCCTGCATGTTGTTGGTGCTGGAAACATCGTAGCCAAGTGCCTTGCGGGTGGATCGCTCCACAGCGGCCTGATTTGGTGTCATCAATCGGTTGATGGAGTTGGACTGCATGACGGCGCGGCTGAACTGCTGCAGCATCCATGCTTCTTCGTTGGTGCCTTCGCCATTGGCCAGAACACCGAACTCTCCATTGCGATACGGAGCCAGGCCATCGGCCACGAGACCGAGTGCTTCGTCCCAGGTGATCTGGAAGGCTTCGCCATTCTCATCGCGGCTGCTTGGATTGGTGAGGCGATCCACACTCTGAATCGCTTCGTGGCCCCACTTGCCCTTCTCGCAAACGTAACCGTGGTTAACACCGCGCTCCCAGAGGTTGGTGGAGCGACGGACGATGCCCTTGTTGGATTCGATATTGATGGTGCAGCCAACATCGCAAAAACCGCAGATGGTTTCGGTGGTGTCCAGTTCCCACGGGTGATGACCGAAGTGGCGATCGGTGAGGGCACCAACCGGGCAAACCGCGATGCACATACCGCAGTTCACGCAGCTTCCTTCGGTGATCATATCTTCGCCGAAGGCCGGAGCAATGGTTGCCTCAAGTGCACGGTTGGTGCTTTCGATGGCTACCGCGCCGATGATCTCGTCACACACGCGGGTGCAACGATTGCACATGATGCAGCGATCCCACTTGTAATCGATGTTGGCGCTGAAGTGCTCGTACGGAGTTGCATTCTTCGGACGGCGATACGGGTTGGCATTGATGTTGTGCAGGTATGTGTTGTCCTGCAGGTAGCATTCACCGCTCTTGTCACAGGTTGGGCAATCGAGCGCGTGATCGATGAGATACATCTGCAGAATGTACTGACGTGCCTTGAGGGACTCCTCCGAGTGCGTGAGTACCTCCATGCCCTCGGTGAACTGCGCAGCGCACGATTCCACCAGGCCACCGCGCCGACCAAGAGTCTCAACGGTACAGATGCGGCAGGAACCCCACGCTCGCATCAAAGGCTGGAAACAAAGATTGGGAACATCGATTCCAGCAGAACGTGACGCTTCCAGGATACTTGTACCGGCAGGTACGGTCACAGACTGACCGTTGATGGTGCCGGTAACCATTTTCTGCTGCGTGGTTGCCACCATTGTTGAGGAATGCCTCCATTATTGGGCCGGGCCCAATGTCCTCCCAAAACGGCGAGATGCACACGAAAACGGGCGGAATCATCGCCATTCACACTGACCTGATGGTACCACATGAGAACGATTCTCACCCTGACTTTCTGGCATACATGCGTTGCCATTACAGATGTAGGGAATTGATTTATCTTTAGTGGGATAGAAACCGTTTGGAAACTGCCTTTTGCAGCAGTTAAACGACGATACAAGACCGATCGTGAAGGAAACAGAGCGTTGACTACGTCCGTGGCAAACCCCACCGCATCTACTTTGAAAACCGTAATTGGCCTGGAAGTGCACGCGCAGGTGCTCGCCAAGAGCAAGATGTATTGTTCGTGCTCTGCAGATTATGCGAACGCCGAGCCTAATACGCACGTGTGCATGGTGTGCCTCGGTATGCCGGGCGCGCTGCCGGTTATGAACAAGGCTGCTATCGAAACGACCATCCGCACCGGTCTCGCACTGAATTGCGATATCCCGGAGTTCTGCAAGATGGACCGCAAGAACTACATGTATCCGGATCTGCCGAAGGGGTACCAGATCTCGCAGTACGATCTGCCTCTTTGCCTGAACGGCGAGCTTGAGATCGTCGTCGATGGCGCCAGCCGTATTGCCGGTATCACTCGGGTTCATATCGAAGAAGACACAGGTCGATTGGTCCACGATGTCGCTGCCGATGAAGGATTGAGCCTGGTCGATCTCAACCGCTCTGGTGTTCCGCTGATGGAAATCGTTGGCGAGCCTGATCTGACGACGCCAGAGGAAGCTCGTGAATATCTCATCGCGCTCCGACGCATTCTCCGCGCGATCGGTGCTTCCACCGGCAACATGGAGGACGGCGCCTTCCGCTGCGATGCCAATATCTCCGTTCGCGCGGAGGACGGCAGCTTTATTGGCCCCAAGGTGGAAATCAAGAACATGAACTCCTTCCGCGCGGTTGAGCGGGCCCTCAAGTACGAGGAAGTTCGCCAGCGCGAGGCCGTGGCCAATGGTGAGGAGCTGTATCAGGAAACTCGCGGATGGGATGATTCGCGCGGTATCACCCTCAGTCAGCGCCGCAAGGAGCAGGCTCACGATTACCGCTACTTCCCTGAGCCAGATCTTCCACCGCTGAACATTGATCCCGCCTGGGTTGAGGAGATTCGCTCCACAGTTGGCGAATTGCCGATGGAACGCGAACGACGCTACGTGAGCGAACTGGGGCTCTCTGCCTCCGATGCCGCTACCCTGAATGCCGAGCGCTCGATCGCGGACTACTACGAATCCGTTCTCGATGGCAAAACTGAAGGCAAATACCCACAGTTGGTGGCCAACTGGATCGTGAACGATGTGATGGGGCTCGCGAAATCGCAAGGTCTCTCATCGGACCACATGCCAGTTACCGCCGACCAGTTGCGCGAATTGGTAGGTTTGGTAGAAGATAAGAAGCTCACCGGCACGGCTGCCAAAAGCGTGCTAACCGGTATGGAGCCAGATGAATCTCCAACGGCTGCTGCCGAGCGGATGAATCTGTTGGCTCTGGAAGATGACGGAATTGTCATCGAGGCTGCCAAGGCGGCACTGGAAGCAAACCCCGCTGCTGTGGCGGATTTTCAGAGCGGCAAGCAGGCGGCAATTGGCCGACTTATCGGCGACACAATGAAGCGGACCGGGGGGCGCGCAAAGCCCGATGCTGTGCGCGCAGCGCTTCTCGATCTCCTGAATCAAGGATAGAAACAGGAAAGGTCGACAATAGAAATGGCATCAACCTCGGACGTTCTCAAGACATCACAGGTCGAAAAAGAGCGCACGCTCTTCGATGTGGCCGTTGAGCAATTCAATATCGCCGCCGATATCCTCGGCTTGGAGGACGGGCTCCGTGCGAGACTCTCCACCTGCCAACGGGAAATGACCGTACATTTCCCTGTTCGAATGGACGATGGCAGTGTGCAGGTATTCGAGGGGCACCGTGTACAGCACAATCGCATGCCGGGCCCAACCAAGGGCGGTATTCGCTACCATCAGGATGTGACTTTGGATGAGGTGAAAGCCCTCGCCATGTTTATGACCTGGAAGTGCGCGGTGGTGGGAATTCCATACGGTGGTGCGAAGGGCGGTGTGAAGGTCGATGCCAAAGCGCTCAGCCTTTCGGAACTTGAGAACCTCACCCGACGCTACACCAGCGAACTGATGCCAATTATCGGTCCGGATACCGATATTCCGGCACCGGATGTCAACACCAATCCGCAAACCATGGCGTGGCTGATGGATACGTATTCCATGAATGTCGGCCACGCTGTTCCGGGAGTCACCACGGGCAAGCCCATTGTTCTGGGTGGCTCTGAGGGACGTGTGGAGGCAACTGGCCGGGGAGTGGTCTTCGGCATCGAAGAAGCCGTCAAGGATCTCGAGTTCGATCTGGAAGGCTCCCGCGTTGCAGTGCAAGGCTTCGGCAATGTCGGTGCCATTGCAGCCGACCTGATGAGTGAGCTCGGAGCAAAGGTCGTGGCGGTGAGTGATTCTCGCGGCGGCATTTACAATCCGAACGGTCTCGATCTCAAGCAGGTGCATCTGCACAAGCAGGAAACTGGCACATTGAGCGGATTCGCGGATGCTGATGACATTACCAACGGAGAAGTTCTCACGCTGGATTGCGAGATCCTAATTCCATCGGCGCTTGAGAATGTGATCACAGACAAGAACGCTGGCGATATCAAGGCTCGACTCATTGCCGAGGGTGCCAACGGACCGACCACACCGGAAGCCGATACCATCATTCACGATCGCGGAATCACGCTGCTGCCGGATATCTATGCAAATGCCGGTGGTGTGACTGTGAGCTACTTCGAGTGGGTCCAGGCCATGCAGGCGTTCCCATGGAGTGAGCAACAGGTGAATGAGCGGCTCCGCTTGATCATGTCCAAGAGCTACGCAGCCATGCGAGATGCCAGTTTGGCAAACGATGTCTCATTCCGCACAGGCGCTATGCTGCGAGCGGTTGAGCGCGTTGCCGAGTTCACTCGAATCCGAGGCGTTTACCCGTAGGACGACATATCCCACAGAATTAAGAAAGAACCGGTTGTCTCCATCACAAAGGAGTCAGCCGGTTCTTCGCTATCGTGGTGAAAACCGAAACTGGCCGCCGGAATATCCGACGGCCAGAAATTCTCTTTGCTAATCGATGACCAGCAGTTCGCGAAGTTCATTCTCTTCGGCGAGATGCGTTACTGCGATGATTTCATCGCCCGGCTCCAGCAACGTCTGACCATTCGGAACAATCACATCGTTACCGCGTGCAACAGCTGCAATCGCACAAGACACTGGCAGATCAATCTGATCCAGCGTGCGGTTCGCGACGGGCGATCGCTCGGTGATGCTGGCTTCAACGATCGCCAGTCCTGCGTGCCGGAGGTTCATGAGATGAATGAAAGATCGCTCCGGAATCGCTTGACCAATGAGATTGAGAATGAAGTTGGTCTGGCTGACCGTCACATCCACACCGAGCAAGCGGAACAAATGCTCGTTCTTTGGATTGTTCACGCGGGCAATGGTGCGTTCCACATTGAACTTGTTCTTGGCCACCTGGCAGATAACGAGGTTGTCCTCGTCATCACCAGTGACGGCCACCACCACATCGGCGCGTCCAGCACCGGCGGCGGCAAGCACGGATGCCTCGGCACCATCGCCCTTCACCACCACGGAACCGAGGCGCTCACCGTAGAACTCCACCTTGGCGGGGTCCCTCTCGATGATCAACACCTCGTGCTCTTCGTGAAGCAGTGTTTTGGCGAGGTAATATCCAACTTTGCCAGCACCTACAACAACAATGTACATATCAGAACCCCGTGTTGTCGGCCGTAGCCTCTTCAATCTGATCGAGTATCAGTGCCGCCATCGTGGTTGTTGGGCAAACGGTGAGAAGATCCATCTTGCGATAGGCTTCGGCACGCACCGGATCGTAAATGCGGACAACCGCGTGGGGAACATTGAAGATGGTCTTGGCTACCTGCGCACCCATGATGTTGCGGTTATCGGCATTTGTGGTGGCAATGAAGACATCTGCCTCCTCAATGCCGGAGAGCCTGAGCACATCCTCATCGATACCTGTACCGATAACGGTGTTCCCCCCAAACTCTTTTGGAAGACGATCAAAGGAGGAGGTGATGCGATCGATGACGGTTACTTTGTGCCCATCCTCATCGAGAAGCGTGGCGACCCGCGCACCAACACGACCACAACCCATGATGATCACGTTCATTCCAGTTCCATCTCCAGTTCCTGCATGAGTGATTCCGGCATGGAACTGCGCAGCACGATCACCTCGCACGGCGCGTTCTTCAACACGTAATCAACAGTTTCCCCAACAGTGCGCTTGCCGTGACGCTTCATCACGTGGGCTCCGAGAATGATGACATCGGATTCATCTGTGACGGCTTCGTCCACAATCGCCGGACCCGCTGATCGTGCCTGAAGCATGTCGGTCGATACAGCAGAACCCTTACCATCCACAACTGCCTTGAGCAGTTCCCGGGCGTTTTCGAGCACCTGCTCGCCGTGGGTCACTTCGTTTGGAAGTTCGGCATCGAGAGGCAACTCCTGATCCACCTCAACGACATAGATGAGTGTGATTTCGGAGTACTTCTTCTGCGCGATCTTGCACACATAGCGAAGAAGTCGCGCATCGCTTTCGTTTCCGGCTACCGGAATAAGCATACGCACACGTTGTTCGGTTTCTGAGCTTCGTTGCCCGCGAAAAACCTGACGGATACCAGACAATTAAGATTCCTTCTTGAGCACAGGAATTAGGCAAACCTTCCTCAAGCGGTTTGACTGTCGCTGTACGGCCCGTATTGTACAGGGTTAGACCGAATTCTGCTCAGGTGTACCAGCAAGGCACTGATGTCGCCCGGAGTTACACCAGGTGTCTTTTGCGCCTGACCCACGGTCAACGGTTTGCTGTCGTTGAGGCGCTGCTGTGCCTCGATTCGCAACCCCCGAACGAGCGTGTAGTCCAGATTCGGATCGATTCGATCCTCCGCCGCCTTACGATGGCGCTCGGCCTCGCGTTCTTCCTTGTCGATGAACGATCCGTACCGAATCGCGATTTGCGCACGCTCGAGCGTGGTCCCGGTCGGCGTTTCGAGTGACCACATTCCCAATCGATCCAGTGCGCGAAGAGTTGTTGAGAGCTCAACGTGCGGGCGTCGGGCGAGGTCGAGTGCTGTCATCGAGCGCGTTGAAGGAGCAAGCCCTTCCGCCTCGAGTGCCGCCGCGTGACGAGGATTATCTCCCAACCAGGTGGTGGCCAGCGCATCCTGAATAGCCTGGATCTGGTTTTGCTCAGTCTTTACATGCTCACGTCGCACATCATCCACCAGACCAAGCTTGTGGGCACGATCCACGAGTCGGGCATCGGCAGTATCCGACCGAAGGATGAGTCGGTACTCAGCACGTGATGTGAGCATGCGGTACGGCTCGGCAAACTGTTGCGAGGTGAGATCATCGATCATTACGCCGATGTAACCATCGGTGCGGGTGAGAATGAGTTCCGGCAATCCCAGCGACCTCGCGGCCGCGTTGGCACCAGCAATGAGTCCCTGACCTGCAGCTTCCTCGTATCCGCTAGTTCCATTCACTTGACCAGCCATGTACAGACCAGTGATGCGTCGGGTCTCCAGGGTTTGCAGGAGTTCGGTGGCATCGAGGGCATCGTATTCAACGGCGTAGCCGTAGCGGGTGATGCGTGCGGTCTCCATACCAACGATTGATTTCACAACATCATGCTGCACATCCGCCGGAAGACTGGTGCTGAGCCCCTGAACATAGACTTCGTGGCTGCGCCATCCTTCTGGTTCGATAAACACTGGATGCGATGACTTGTCAGCGAAACGTCCAACCTTGTCCTCAATCGACGGACAATAGCGCGGACCGGTGCCATCGATACTGCCGTTGTACATCGGTGCGCGGTGCAGATTTGCCTTGATGATCTCGTGAGCAGCTTCGTTCGTGCTGGTCTGGAAACAGTTCACTTGCATGCGGCCGCCACGTTCCGTGGGGTTGGCAAAGATTCCGGACGCCGCTGGCGGTAGCATCATCTGATCGATTTTGCCCAGTGCGCCATCCAGGCTGATCCAGCGTGGAGTTTCGTCTCCTGGTTGGACCTCGCATTTGCTGATATCGATGGTGCGAGCATCGAGTCGGGGAGGGGTGCCAGTTTTGAATCGTTTGAGTCTCAGGCCGATATCTGCCAGGGAGCCAGCCAGGCGCGTGTCGTTGGCATCGCCGGCCCGGCCGCCTTCGTGAGATGACTCTCCGCTGACCATGCGCGCGCGCAGGAAGGTTCCTGCCGTCACCACGACCGTTTGGCAGGCGATAGCGCCGCCATTCCTGAGCGTGACTCCATTGATCTGCGGCTTTGACCCATGATCAAGCGACAGCCCAATTGCCTCGTCTTGCACCAGGTCCAGATTCGGTTGAATCTCAACCGCCTCTTTCATCGCTATGGCGTAGAGGCTCTTGTCGCACTGAAGACGAATCGCCTGGACGGCGGGCCCCTTGCTCGTGTTCAACAATCGGGCTTGCATCGTGGTAGCATCGGCGACTTTCGCCATCGCACCGCCAAGAGCATCGACCTCGGCCACAATCTGGCTTTTTGCTGGCCCACCAATTGACGGATTACACGGCATGAAGCCGACTCGGTCCAAATTGGGCGTTACCATAAGCGTGCGGGCGCCAGCCCTTGCCGAAGCAAGTGCGGCCTCCGTGCCGGCATGACCCGCACCAATAACGATGACATCATAAAAGGCTTGTGCAGACATTGGTTAATTGGACCTTATTTGCGCGATGGTGGCACAGCTCTGGCGATAACCGCTAGTGTATATGAACTGATTTGTGCCGATACAGATCGGATGAGAGTGAGGCGAAGAACGTGAGTCAACAATCCACACAGAATGCTACAACGACCGTGCAAGTGAAAGAAGTCGGGCTGAATGAGCAGGCATCGGTAGGTAAGGTGCTGCTGGTTGCAGGAGCGGCAGCGGGCGCCGCGGCTGGCCTGATTTCCTTGCTCGGTGAGAAGGCTCAGGAAACGCCTCCGACCCGAACGGAATCGGCGAAGGAATATCTGCGATCCGCACTCGAGGAAGCGCAGAAGAAGGACTTCGGCAAAATGAGCCGCAAGCAGCGAAAGGCCGCAGAGAAGAATCTCAAGAAGCAGCGCGCCAAGGCTGGTAAGGATGCCGAGAAGTTGATCGCGCAATCCAAGCAGGTAGCCAACGATTCCGCCACAGCAGTGCGAGATGAAGTGAGCACTCTGATGGACCAGATCAAATCTGGTGGCATGGAACTGGATCGCCTGGTCGAGGGATTTGCAGAATCCACACTCATGCAGCGTCTGCGAGAGTTCGGCGACGAGGCAAAGGTGATCGCCGAGCAAGGCAAAATGCGAGGCAGCGAAGTGGCCCACAAGGCCCAGGATGATCTTGCCCCGAAAGTGAAGGACGCAGCGCAGAAGGCCAAGGATGATTTGGCACCGAAGGTCAAGGATGCAGCCGAAAAGGCTCGCGAGGAAATTGTCCCGCAGGTGAAGGATGCCGCCGAGCAAGCCGCTCAGATCGGTAAGGAAAAACTGACAGAAGTTTCTGAGAAGACACGCACCGAATTCGTGCCAAACGCTCAGAAGTTCAGGGAAGATGCATCTGCCCAGGCGAAAGAGAAGCTGGGGCACGTCGCAGAAGATGCTGAGCAGAAGCTTTCTGAAGCCGCCCAGACAGTTGATGAGAAGCGCAAGGACGCTACCGCCGCGGTGCAACGTGGTGGCCGCGAAACCCGTAGCCTTCTGTTGTGGGTTTCACTCGCCGGTATTCTGATCTTCACGGTGTTCCTCGACGAGGATCAGCAGAAGAAGCTCAAGGAAGTTGCCTTCGAGGTCTTCGGCGAAGCCCGTGATATGTACGGCGATATGAAGGGCCAATCAGGCAACTAGTCCTAAATCGAAACAGTCACTGAAACGCAAGAAGCCCGGCTCCGAATTGGAGCCGGCTTCTTCGTGTGTTCCTATACGGCTGCAACGGCGCGCTTCGAAGCTGGAGATCCGTGGCAGTGCTTGTACTTCTTGCCACTCCCACACGGGCAAGGTTCGTTTGGACGAACCTTGTTTACGCGGCGAGGGGTGTTGGCATCCGGTTCCGATTGGGCGGCATTGGTGCTGACTTCGGCACTCGAAATGCTGGTCTGCACTGGCTGCTGAGCCACAGCCGGCTGCACCCGGAAGATCGATCGCACGGCATCGTGCTGGATATTCTCCAGCAGCAGGTTGAACAAGCGGTAACCTTCCGTCTTGTACACCACAAGAGGGTCTTTCTGGCCATATGCCTGCAAGCCAACACCCTGACGAAGATCGTCCATGGTGGTGAGGTGCTCAACCCAAAGCTTGTCGATCACCATCAGCAACACGCTGCGCTCAACCTTCTGCAGCATGCCATCGCTGAACCGGTTGGCAACTTCCTCGTAGGCGACTTCGCTGTCATCGATGAGTGCATCGACGAGGTCATCCTCGCTGAGCTGCGTGATGTCCTCAATTGCGAGTTTGCTCGGCAACACCAGCGCCTTGTACTGCTCCAGAACGCGCTCGTAATTGATGCCATCTTTCTCATCGACATTGGCGGTCACAATCGATTCGATCTCGCCATCCAGGAGTTCGATCATCTTCTCGTGAACATCGATGCCGGCCACGATCTTCTTTCGATCGCCGTAAATCATCTCGCGATGGAGATTCATAACGTCGTCGTACTGCACCACGTGCTTACGACGATCGAAGTTGTGTCCTTCAACCTTGGTCTGCGAGCCCTCGATGGATCGGCTGATCATCTTGTGTTCGATTGGCTGGTTATCGTCCATGCCAATGCGATCCATGAATCCAGCGATTCGCTCAGAGTTGAAGCGTCGCATCAGCTCATCTTCGAGGCTGACGAAGAACTGCGAGCTACCCGGGTCACCCTGACGACCGGCGCGACCGCGAAGCTGGTTATCGATTCGTCGGCTTTCGTGGCGCTCTGTACCGATGATGTGGAGTCCGCCGAGTTCGGCGATGCCCTTCTCGAGCTTGATATCAGTACCACGACCCGCCATGTTGGTGGCGATGGTAACGTGACCACGGTGACCGGCATCCTCGACGATGCTGGCCTCACGTTCGTGCTGCTTGGCGTTGAGCACATCGTGCTGAATACCACGCTTGTTCAGAAGCTCGCTCAGGAACTCTGACTTCTCGATGCTGGTGGTACCCACCAACACCGGACGACCAGCTCCGGAGATGTCTTCAATTTCCTCCGCTACCGCCTCGAACTTGCCGAGTTCGGTCTTGAACACCAAATCGCCGTAATCCTCGCGAATCATCGGCATATTGGTCGGAATCACCACAACCGGCAGCGAGTAGATGCGGTAGAACTCTTCGCTTTCCGTCTCGGCAGTACCGGTCATACCCGCAAGTTTGTTGTACATGCGGAAGTAGTTCTGGAACGTGATGGTGGCCATGGTCACGTTCTGACGACGGACCTTGACGCCTTCCTTCGCTTCAATCGCCTGGTGGAGACCTTCGCTGTAACGGCGTCCATCCATCATACGACCGGTGAACTCATCGATGATTACCACTTCGCCATCCCGAACAATGTAATCCTTGTCGCGGTGATATACGGCACCGGCAGTGAGAGCCTGTTCCAGATAATGGGTTTGATCCAGGTAGCGCTCATCAAAGATTGATTCGCCGTCCGGAATCCCGGCCATCCGCTCGACCTTGTCGATGCCTTCCTCTGTGAGGGTGGCAGTGCGGTGCTTGAGATCGACCTCGAAATCGCGGTCCTTGCGCAGTGTCTTCACGATTTGCGCGAACTGGTAGTAGCGATCGGTGGCGTTTTCGGCCGCACCAGAGATGATCAACGGGGTGCGAGCTTCATCGATGAGGATGTTATCAACCTCGTCGACGATCGCGTAGTTGAGTTCGCGCTGCACGGTATTGGCTGCTTCCACAACCATATTATCGCGCAGATAATCGAACCCAAACTCGTTGTTGGTTCCGTACGTGATATCGGCAGCGTAGGCTTCCTTGCGGTTTACCGGTCGCAGGTGCTCGAGGGATTCGTCGTCGGCGATGAATTCGTTATCGAGCAGATACGCGGTTTCGTGCTGCAAACAGCCAACGGTGAGGCCAAGCGCCAGGTAAATCTGACCCATCTCTTGCGTATCACGGCGAACGAGGTAATCGTTCACGGTCACAAGGTGGGCACCTTCGCCGGAAAGTGCATTGAGCGCAATCGCAAGGGTAGCGGTGAGGGTCTTACCTTCACCGGTTTTCATTTCAGCAATCTTGCCCTGATGCAGAGTGATACCGCCGATGAGCTGCACATCGAAATGGCGCATACCAAGAGTTCGCTTGGCAGCCTCGCGTGTGATGGCGAAGCTCTCTGGCAACAGATCGTCCAGCGATTCGCCTTCGTCGTGTCGACGTCGCAGATCCTGGAACGCAGCCTTCAGCTCGTCATCGTTGAGGTTCAGATAGTTGGGTTCAAGATCGTTAATTTCGGCAACGAGGGGCTGCATTTGATCCAGCTCTTTCGAACCGGAATCCCCCATAATCTTCTTAAAAAGTGATCGCATGTTGTAGTGGTCTCCAATGTGGTGGCGGAATGGTACGTCACTCACCGTAATCCAATGTAGCTACAGTATACTTACGCGCTCAACACCTGTATCAGGTACGCTCAAAGTCATCAAAAGGTTTCAGGACCAAACTCCATGGATTATTCCGAAAAGGTCTTCACCGTCGTTCGTTTGATTCCTCCGGGATGCGTCACAACTTACGGAAGCATCGCCCGTTCTCTGGGTGCTCCTCGCGGTGCTCGTCTTGTGGGCTGGCTGATGCGCAACTCGCCTGATGATGTGCCAGCACATAGGGTAGTGAACCGACAAGGGGTCCTTACTGGAGCGATTCACTTCGGTCACCCCGATACAATGCGACATCTTCTCGAGGAAGAGGGCGTCACATTCATCGATGAAATGACAGTGGATATCAAGAAGCATTTTTGGGATCCTGCGGACGATCCTCGGGTTGACGAACTCTACGAGTTCCGCGAAAGCTGAGTCGCTGCCAATTCAGTGTCGCTCGAACCCAGAATCGCTGAAATTACCGCGACTCCGTCCGCACCAGCATCGCGCACGGCAGCTGCGTTCGCAGTATTGATGCCGCCGATTCCAACAGCCGGCAGGTTCCCGAGCATCATTCGGCGGACGAACTCCGGGATTCCCAAGGCATCCCCTGCATCTGCTTTGCTTCCCGTCGCGTAAACGGGACCGATCCCGAGGTAGTTCGCACCATTCCTCGCAGCCGCCTGGAGCTGTTCATCGGTCTCGGGTGAGTAGCCGATGATGAAGTCGGCGCCACCCAAACGCCGGGCTTGTTTCAGGGGAAGATCGTCGACTCCAAGATGCACACCATGCGCACCCGCTGCGAGAGCGATATCGACACGATCATTGATGAGTAGGGGAACGTCGAACTCCGCACATAGTTGGCGCAAGGAAATCGACAGGGAGAGGAGTTCGCGATCGGCGATGTTCTTCGCCCGGAGCTGCACCATGGTGACACCGCCACGCAGGGCCGCGCGCGTAATCTCAACCACGTCACCGCGGCATTGCTCCGGGTCAACCACAAGGTAGAGATTCAGTGCAGCTCGGAGATCGATCACTTGCGAATGCCATCCAGCGCCGTGCGAATCTCATCCGGAAGAGGAGCGAAGTGATTCACCGGTGAATGACCTTCACCGATACTCACGGATTGTTCCAGTGCGTTCTGGATGAAGCTCTTGGCGAGGCGGATGGCTTCAAGCGTGCCGAACCCGTGCGCGAGGAACGCAGTAATCGCCGCCGAGAACGTGCAGCCGGTGCCATGAGTATTCGAGGTATCGACCCGAGTGCCTTCAAATGGTGTGAAAATGCCATCGTGATAGACAAGATCGATGGG
>JAFAEA010000075.1 GCA_023424355.1 Chloroflexota bacterium
GAACGGCTGTACCAGCAGTTACCAGCGAGGCACCTTCGGTGACCTTTCCCTGCTTCGGCATTTCCGGAAGATTGATGACTGGTGCCATCTGTGGAATCAACGGCTCGGCTTCGACCTTCGGCGGAGCCTTCGGCTTAGATTTCGACTTCGGAGTCGCGACAGCTGTCAACGTCTGCGTCTTGGACACTTTGGGAGCCGCGGTTATCGGCTCAGCCTTTGGTTCGCGTACGGGCCAGAGTCGGCGAATCTCACGATCGAACGAGGCGACATCGTGACCGGAAAGCAGGAACACCGCGAGGATTCCGAGCACGAAGAGCAGAAGTCCGGTGAACAGATTGCCCACCAAACCGCTGAGAATATCGTTGGTTACGGTGCCGATGCCGCCTCCGCGGCCACTTTCTGCAAGGAGCCCCGTGACACCGAGAATGAATGCCGCACCGCCGAAATAATGGCGGAATAGCAGAATTGGTCCGTCATTCACCATGAACGCACGCACAGCAATCAAAACGGAGAACACCGGTACCAGGAACGCAGCGCTCCCAAAGGTGGCCGTGAGCACGTGGCCCCACCACTCGATGAATGCACCATCCTTGGCACCGCGACCGATCGACCAGCTGCTGAACAGTGCCAGCAGGGCGAATCCGCCGCCGAGAGCTTCCCGCTTGAAGCGATCGCTCATCTCCAGTTGAGGCACAGCACCATGCACAAAGGCCTTGGCACGCAGCGCAAACAGCGAGAGACCAGTCGGCTGATTTGCCGCCGATTTCTTTCGCGGGGTGGACTTCTTGCGTGTGGCGGCGCCCTGAGCGCGGGTTTGTGTCGCCATGCGGCTCTCCGATGCTAAACAATAACGAACAAATGGCCCGATGCGGAATGTGAGGTATTCGCTCCCGTCGGGACGTACGTACAGTATATGCCAAGATGTCACGGCTGTACAGTGTGACCGTTCAAGCTAGCCGAAAATGAGGACTCACCAGCCCAAAAAAACAGGCATCCGTTGGTATCGAATGCCTGTTCTGAACACAGTTGCAGTGATGTCTCCGTCATCAGATCAGTCTGCTGCGTCAGTTTCCTCTCCGGAAGTCGGCTCAGGGAGCGTGGGTTGGACCGCCTCGGTCGGAAACGATTCAGGCTCGGTGGGTACCACCTCGTCAGTTGGGGCCACCAGTTCTGGCGTCGGCGTGTGTACGGGTACCACAACCGTGATCTCTATCGGCGTCGACTGATCCGCAGTGACGAGGTACGTTTGCTGCTCATTCCATATCGCTCCTTCAGGGAGGCCGGTGAGACTGGTCCTGTACTCACCTGGCGCTATTTCACTGCGCCAGATAACGCCATCCACCACACCGTCCATATCATCGCAGACTGCCTCTGTGGCGATTCCGTCCGCACCGGTCAGGCTGAGACACACTCTTGGTATCCCCTCTCCCGAGTCGGACCGTACGAAGAACGACGCGTCCACAGTTTGAATCGGTGCTTCGGTCGGTTTCGGATCCGGTGGTTCCTGGGTCGGTTCCGGCGTGACGGGGTCGATCGCCTCTTCCGTGGGATCGCCGCCATCCAGTCCAGGCGTGCCAGGATTCTCGACGTCTTCAGTGGGATCGGCTTCGACTACTGCAGGCGTTTCCACTTCCTCTACTTCATCGGCAGGAGTTGGCTCTTCTGGTTCCAGCGATGATTCAGGTGCTGGTGTCCCCTCTTCGGCGGATCCGAAAGCTTCGTTCGGCGTCGCTACCGGTTCCTCTATCTCTGTCGCGACCGGTATTTCAATCAGATCCTCAGTCGGCACGACCGCCTCTACTGGCGTGGCTGCAATTGTTGCCGTCGTTGCGGCCCGGCCTGTAGTCGTAGACGGCACTTCGTTGTTGCGAACACACGTGGCTTCCACTTTCCGGGTGTTGGTTCTCTTACTTGTCGAGCCAGTCACCGTGATCAACGGATACGTAGATCCAAAGTCACACCAGGTAACCCAATATGGGAATGAGGTCTTGAATGAAACTGTTCCTGTCGACGAAGCAGTTGCGGACCCCAGCGGCGCAGTGGTTTCCCAATAGTACAGCGAGAAGCTTGCCCGCTCACCCGGCTGTAAACCAGATACATGGATCGTAAAGGGGGCGTAGTGATCATACACAGCGGGGGTAAATGTCATGTTTGGACCAGTGACGCTGATGTCCAAATAGGCCGAAGCGCCGGAAGTTAATCCTGTAGCCTTGATCTGCGCCTTTCCATCGCCCCAGCCAAAGCCGGGGGGGATGGTCACCACACGCGCGATATGACCCGTAGAACTCACTGTTGCCGTTCCAAGCGTGATTTCCGCGCCCACGGTTCCACGATAACCCGACAGCTTCACTATTTCACCCGGTCGGAATCCAGAACCTCGAATTGTGATTGTCGTGCCCAGGGCCACTGTCGAGGAAGTAGCAGAAATCTCGGCAGACCAATAACCGTCTACGCTTCCTTCAACGAATCCCTGCGCCCGGGTGACCCGACCAGTGGCAGTAATTTGGAGCCAGGTGGTCGGCGGAACCGTAATCATCCCGCCAATGGCGCCAGTACCTGTGGCCCGAACGGTTGCCAGAAGTTTGCCTGTTTCCTTATCCCTGATATCCACCAGCTCGTTTGGCCCGAAACCTGTGCCTCTCACCTGGGTCCGATCTCCCGGGCGCGGATAGGTTGTCACAGGTGGCTCCAACGCAGGGATAGTCAAAACCGGGGGCGGTAGCGGAGGAACTGCGATACTTGCCATTTGGGTGCGATTACTAGTCGCACCAATCGAAGCAATCACGTAGTTGTGCGGCGATACGGTGGGGATTCGCACCTTACCTTGGTAGCGGCCCGTGGAATCAGCCGTGACGTAGCCGAGGAGGCTCCCGTTGGTGCCATTCCATCTCAAGTTCACACGTTCACCGGGTGCCATCCCCGTGCCGGTGACGGTGATCACGGTCCCTACTGTTGCCCGGTTGGGATTTAACACGATGACACCAGTACCATTCGACGTGATCCTGAAATCCGCAGTGAGGGTAGTGCCGGAGGATTGACCTGCGGCATGAATCTGATATACCCCCAGATTGCCATTCTGTATGCGCACACGGGCAGTAAACGTCCCGTCTGTACCAGCTTTGACGTTGGCAAGAATCACCCCGGTTGGCCCACCCCAACGCACATGGACAGACTCTCCGGGGATAAACCTGCTACCCGATACCGTTGCCCAGGAATATGAACCACCACTGGAAGGTGATACGACGAACGTTGAGGTTGACGTGGTACCGGTGGAGCGAAATGGCACAGCCGTCCGGATGCCACTCGAACGTCCGGTTGGAACAAAGTGGTAATTGCCTGGCAAGGTCTTGGGAACACGTACCTGGCCGCGGAAGGCGCCAGCATCATCGGCGTACACATATCCAAGAATCGTCCCTGTCGTGCCATTCCAACGGATGTCCACGCGCTCACCAGGAACAAATCCGCGGCCGGTCAATGTAACAACATAGCCGGTGGGGGCTGCCGACGGCGACGCAACGCCAATTCCGTTGACAGGCTGAGGGGAATCTGCAGGGAAGGAAATGAATGCCTGAGTTACGTAACTTCCATACGCGCCAACACCAAGATATTGATGTGACGGATACAACAGATTGGCACGGTGGCCCGGCGATGCCATCCATCCTGCCACCAGGACCTGAGCTGCTTTAACCGGATCACACCCAAAGGTGTCGAACCCGCTGGCCAGATTCTCACCGTATCTGGAGTTTGGCTGAGGCATGGCGTCGTAAAACCCGGGCTTGTGATAGAATCGGCCGGTTTCAAACATCTCTCTTGACCACGCACGGGCAACATATTGGACTGATGCCATATGCTGCACAGGTTGAACTCCAGCCTTGATGCGCTCAACATTGGAGAATCGAACCACCTGCAGCTCGGTCTTTGCCATGAATTCCGCGCCGCAGTATTGAGTCTCTGGCGTGCTCGCCGATATTGAAAACGGCACGGCCGTAATTACCAGCAGCACGATAAGGACGTTCGTCCAGACTCGATAAACAATTGCTCGCATCTCGGCCACCCTATAGGTATTGTGGAAGATGTCACAGACTCGGCCTGCCCATCTTTTGCATATGTGTCCCCTTCTGCAAGAATACCACGAACATTCTGCCGTTCAACACCAAATAACCAGCTCACTCTATCTCGAGGTTGAATGCAGTATTCATGGCAAACTACTCAGGCAAAACCGCGGCAATCATCCGGCGAGGGCGGACTCACGAATATGCTGGACATCGCGCATTGGCGGTGCGTCAAACAAGCGCTTGTAATCGCGGCTGAAATGGTTAGAGTCATCGTAGCCAACCCGGTAACCGGCATTCGCTGCATCGAGTTCTTCCGATAGCATGATGCTGCGCGCCTCTCGCAACAGCAGCTGCTTTTGGAACTGCAATGGGCTCATTGCTGTCACCGATTTGAAGTGATGGTGAAACTCGGATGTGCTCATCCCGATCTATTGCGCAATATGGTGGACACGCATCGGCTGATTAAAGTTCGATTTGATGCTATAAGTCGCGGTGCTGATCCGAAGCGCCTGTCCGGCAACCATCGAGAGATGTTGCAATCTCTCGCCTTACTCACCCCGCAGCAATCGGTTGATAGACTCACATTCAATGTTTTCTGCGATGTAAGGAAGCAGGTCTGGTGCGTTTTTTAGTCGTACCTATCGAACGACTGCATCCAGCAGATCGTCGTCCATTGAGTTGACACTCATCGCCACGACGCTATCCGGCTCTGGAACCAAGTTGGATTCGACAATGAGTTGGCTGACTTGCGCGGGATCCATCGCCATCATAAAGCACAAGAAACACTTCTTCTCCGATGCGTCAACAACTCGGCTGGAAACAGGCAATTCTGCCGTGCCAAACAGGCTATGATTCTCGTCTCACCGGTACGTTTCGTCTGCCAAATACGCTTCTTTTGCAATCTGATCCACAACATAAAATGTTGTGGCAAACATTCCGTGGTTTTAGGGTTCAGGAGCGTTTCAACGCGCAAGGTGCACGCCATCGGCAATTACTTGACATCCTTCTGATGGCGCCGTCTCAATGATTCATTCGCGAAGCTCGGTCATCATCCTATGTTTAAGGGATGGAGATGATTGCATGGTGGCACTATTGCTCCTAAGATCGTGGGTGGTTAGCCACCACTTGAGAATTATTCAAGACCTAGGTCGAGAAATCCTGTATTGCAGCCGGTCTTACTATTGCCACTGGCGCAGACAGCATACAGTATTTTTCTATTAGTACTGCGTGACAAGACGGCGGTGCAAAGGGAGAAACCCAATGAAGATCAGCCGAGCAACGGATCAGCGGACCGCCAAGGGTTCTGGCGAGTGGTTCACTGGCGATGTGTATGTCGATAACATCGCATTGGACGGTTCGGGCATCAGTGGCGGCGTCGTGCATTTCACACCCGGGGCCCGCACAGCCTGGCACACTCATGCGCTCGGGCAAACCATCCATATCATCGAGGGGGTTGGTTTGGTGCAGCGCGAAGGCGAAGCAAGAATGGAAGTGCGTCCCGGCGACACCGTTTTCTTCGAGCCTGGTGAGAATCATTGGCATGGAGCGGCGCCAGATCATGTCATGGTGCATGTCGCAATTGTGCGGATTCCAGAAGCAGGAGATGCGACCACCTGGGGCACCCTGGTGACCGATGAGGAGTACGGCGAATAGCTTCGACCTCTCCCCAACC
>JAFAEA010000098.1 GCA_023424355.1 Chloroflexota bacterium
CGTAGGCCTCGGGATGCCGAAGGCGGCCGAACGCAGTGAGCAGCGGAGCGTGCCCTTATCCCCGAGCTATGCCACTCATTGGGCATCTAGTTGCTACCAACTGCGATCCGTCCACCGAATTGGATTCTCGGAAATGTATCTGCGCACTTCATCCAAGTGCTTGTCGTTCCTGACGCTTTGATCATTGAAACCGACTTGCCATAAATGGCTTTGGTATCTTGGCCAATGCGTTTCGGTGACACCTCGGCGATATTCCGCTACTGCCACACCTTTTATCCATCTGACAACATCAGACGCTGAGACGGTTTCGTTTTCGATGGGCAGGTAAACCAAAAGGTGGAAATGGTCCGGCATGATCGCCCAACAATCCAATCTGATGCCAGAGAATTGGCTTGGGAGTTGTTGAAAGAGCGACCTAATCATTGTTCCCTGAGGTGTAAGCCTTATCTCTCCATCTTGCTCCTCTGCAAATAGCGGTTGCCGTAGATATGTGTTGACGGTGATGAAGTAGAAGCCAGCGGTCGAATACTCGCCGCCTCGAAGTCTATGGCGAGAAGTGATGTGTTCGCGATTTTTCCGGTCAATAGGCATAGGAGGGGTTCCTTCAATTGCGGATGCCGGTAGATATTGGTTGGTCTCTCATCTAGCTCGGGGATGAACCCCGAGGCCTACGCTGAATTGCGCCTGGCGAGAAGTGATGTGTTCGCGATTGTTCCGGTCAATAGGCATAGGAGGGATTCCTTCAATCACGGATGCCGGTAGATATTGGTTGGTCTCTCATCTAGCTCGGGGATAAGGGCACGCTCCGCTGCTCACTGCGTTCGGCCGCCTTCGGCATCCCGAGGCCTACGCCGAGATGCGCCTGGCGAGAGGCGATGTGTTCGCGATTCGTGAGGTCATTTAATTGCCAGCCAGTTCATCCAAGTTGGGAATCGTCCCAAGTTCCCCGGGCACAGGGCCCGGGGCTACAAGTGGGAGACGAATATCCAGGCAAAATCGCAGTCTAAAACCCTCAATCCCCCACGAAAAATTCCTCGATAAAAGCCTCCGGTACCCGCACCGGACGTCCACGCGACAGGTTCATGAATGCGAATTCAGTGGTGGCGGAGGCGACGATGTCCCGTTTGTTGACTTCTGGCATGTCTGCCATCAGCACCTGGCCCTCGTTGAATTCGTGTGGATCGCCGGTGTACCGGCTCACGGTGTATTCCCGCCACGCGCGGGCGGCGCGGACATCCTGGCCCCAGGTGCGGATGAGGAGGAGATCGTTTTCCAGCGCTGGCTGGTGATAGGTGATTTCGTGCTTGCGCACCACGAACAGTGCACCGTGCTCTTCGGTGAGCGTGAATCGATCGAATCCGCCGGCGGCAGAAGCATCGAAGGCGATCTGCTCGAGGTACGTCAGATAATTGGCGTTGTTCAGATGACCCATTGGGTCGCACTCATTGAACCGCACCTTCACCAGGCTCATGTATCCAGTTTTTGCGTGCATTACTCCGTTTGCCCCAATCGTTTCGCTTCCATCTTGAAGATGCGCTGCAAAATGGCGATTGTGCTGGCGTAGGTGCTATCCATGCCGTAAAAACTGAGGCCACGCGCACCGAGTGTGTGCGCCCGCGTATACGGCGTATCCGATGCGTAATGGATGATGCCAAGATCGAAGTGCTCTTGCATCTGCATCAGATTGATCGCCTGATCCTGCGGGTGACGCTCCAGTGTCGAATCCTCGTACAACGAGCTTAGGTAGGGGCCGGCCTCCATTTCCACGACCGTGTAGTTCTCACGGTAGAAGAAATCGAGGTAGCCCTGGTTTTGCAGGTAGGTACCCTTTACGGTCACGGCTTTTTGGTTATCGAGCGCGGCACCGAATCTCAAATACGGTGCTACATCATCGGAACCAAAGCAGTTATCGAACCAGTACGTATTGCCACTATGTTCATCGTACACCACATTGCTCATCATTATGTCACCAATGCGGCCGTTTAATGTCGCGGCTTTACCAAGCACATATACGCCCTGGAGGTGATCCACTGAGATCGCGACCTGACTCATGATGTGATACGCGGCTTTACCGAGTGGGTAGTTGATGTTGACGATAATGGCATCGCTCCCGGCGATTTCTGGCACGTTCAACCGGGCATCGAACTGCGTAGGATCGAGCTTGTTCAGCTCAATCACCTGGATACCGACATCCACAGCGGTGGTCGGCTCGATGTGGTGGATGCCGATGGCTTCCTCCTCGCGCATGCGGATCTCACGTTCAGCTGCCTTTTCGGGGCCATGGAAATAGGGGCGGGCAGCAAAGTAGAGGAGATTCTCCAGCGATGATCGGCTCTTCCCCTCGCGCCACCAGTTGAGTTCCGGGTACAGCTCCGGATGTTTGGTGTCATCGATGAACTGCATCAATGCATCCTTGCGGCGGGTTGCCACACCGCTGAGCACATTTACGAAGCTGTGGGTATTGCTGCTGATGAAATAGACAGGGCGCTGGCGCAGAATCTCGGCGCCGACTGTTTCCACCACCGGTCGCCACCAGCTGCGGGTGGAGCGGGCATATCCGAGGTACGTGCCGCCGAACATTTGCACATCCATGCGTTTGCGATCGCGTGCGAGCAGCCGGAGATTCGTCCAGAAGCTGTCCTTCCAAACCTCGCGGAGGCGCTGCCAATCCTTCTTGTTCATCAGGATTGCCTTGCGAATGCTGCGCTCGGTCTCCGCATCCGTGATGTCTTCCTCGGTGGCGAGGAGTGCCTTGTGCGCCTCTGGTACATCGCGCAGCAGGCGGCTCATCTTGTTCCATTCAATTTGATAGGCCACAAGACACGGGATGAGATCATCCAGATCGGAGGAGGATGCGATGTACGCCGCCAAAACCTCGCCGCCATCCCAGAACCAGCGGCGACGTCGTCCCGGCGAACTTACCTGTTGCCAGTTCTCAACATCGTTGAAGCCGGCATCGGAAAAGCTCTTCGGTTCCTGGCCGAGAATCACATGGTTCACATGCACAATGCCAGCCGGCAACCGATTGGCGCTGTAGAGGAAGGCGTTCATATCCGGCTCGGCTTCCTCGGCACCAGCGTGCAGCGAGGCTCCCGAGGTGAGGTGAGCCGGCTCGAGTGACCGCAGCGCAATCGGGCTGCTGCTTTCGAGCAGGGTCATATAGGTACGGACGTAAAGCTCGACTTCGCGCCGACCTATCGCTCCACCATCGGCTTCGAGAGCCCGGCGAACTTCCTGTCGCACATCTTCGGTCCTGGATTGCATGGTGGCCCTTTCTCTTGTGTTTCGATCACCCATATTGATGCGTAGCATACCTAAAATGGCCCGGTATTTACCCACAATCTGGTTGTTCAGGGTCTATGACAAGGAATGTTGGGCAGGTTGCACAGACTCGTTCAGCTCAGGGAACTGTGTACTGGTGCGATTTGGCATTTTTGCCGAGTCATTTTCGTATACGGTATTGCGCCATCTGTGCCCCTCTCATACGATGGCTTCACAGTAACTCCGCACCCTCCCGTTCAGTGTTCGCACGGGCCCCCTTCGAAAGGAACTACAGGTTGGATATTCGTGAAATCATGGCGTCCGTTCCGGAAATCGATCGTTTTCTTACAGTCGATGAGTTGAATGCGGATTTTGAAGCAATCGCCCGGGATCATGCCGATATCGCCACGCTGGAGCGCGTTGGTACCAGCACACTGGGTGAGCCGATCTCGATGCTCACCATCGGCACCGGAGAAAAGCAGGCGCTGCTGTTTGCTTGCCCGCACCCCAACGAACCGATTGGCGCGATGCTTGTGCATCACTTCGCCCGCATGCTGGTGAACGATGCGAATCTACGTGATTCCCTCGGCTTCACCTGGAACCTGATCGCCTGTGTCGATCCGGATGGAACCCGGCTCAACGAGAACTGGTTCGCCGGTCCGTTTACGGTCACGAATTACGCCCGCAACTTCTATCGACCCGCTGGTCATCAGCAGGTGGAGTGGACCTTCCCCAGCTTCTACAAGAACAACTATTTCGATAAGTCGATCTCCGAAACGCAGATGTTGATGCGCGTGATCGACCGCTTGCAGCCGGAGCTGATGGGATCGCTGCACAATGCCGGCTTCGGTGGCGTGTACTACTACATCTCTCGCGATGAGCCGGAGCTGTACGACATCCTGCACGAGATGCCGGCCTGGGAGGAGCTGCCACTTCGGCTCGGCGAGGCTGAAGCCAGCTACGCCACCGAGTTCGCTCCGGCCATCTACAAGCTGCTGAGTTCTCGTGATGCTTACGATCACCAGGAAAGCAATGGCGGCGATATGACCGATTGGAGCCATGGTGGTTCCAGCTTCGAGTACGCGGAGAAGTACAACACCTTCACCTTCGTGACCGAAATGGCCTACTTCGATGATCCGCGGGTGAACGATACCAGCGTCACCGATCGATCCCGCCGAGAGGCGATTCTGGAGGATCTCGATCGCTCCGAAGAGGATTACGGGCTCATCACCCGCATTCTCGATGAGGTGAAGGATGATCTGAAAACGGACTCACGTTTCCAGCAGGCCATTACCTCGTTCAGCAAGATGATGCGAGAAGGCAAAACCGCCGAGCGCAACTGGGCCGAAAATGACCCCACCACCAATCGACCTGCCACCGTGGCCGAACTCTTCTCCAGCAACGAAGAGGGGCGATTCTATCGCTTGCTCGTGCTGGGCATGACGGTTCGCATGCTGGAAGGAGAGGTCGCGGTTGGAAATGGCACGCTCAAGATTCGCACTGCATTGAAGGATGCCCTCGAGGCATTCGAGACCAAGGCGGCCAAACTCGAATCCGATCTCGATGTTCGCGCTGTACCAATCCGCAAGCTGGTGGCGGTGCAGCTCGGTTCCGTGCTGGCCTCTGCGCAGCAGGTGGCTGGCAACAAGTAGATGTAAAGGTTTCGTCCGCGGTTTCAGGTCGTGGAGAGGAGGGCAACCGGCGTTTCCAGATGTTTCCCGAATGGTTTATCTAGCTCATCGAAAGGGATCAGAACAATGAATGATTTTATGAAGTTCCCACTCAGCCGACGTTCCTTCGCCCAGGCGACTTCGGCCAGCACCATCGCTGCCATCGCGGGCATGACCTTGCCGCGGGTGATGACCGCGCAAACTCCGGAGGCTGCCGGAGAGATTCCGGCCAAGGAACTGAATGGCACAGCCATTCTCACCATTTCCGGTGAGCCGCAGTCGTTCAACCCGGATTTCCAGGGCGATGACAATCTCTGGCCAATTGCCTGCAATATCTACAACTCGTTGTTCTCATTGGACAACTCGTTCAACGTGATCCCGGAACTGGCTACCGGTTATGAGATCGCCGAAGATGGTCTCTCCATCACCATTACCCTGAATCCGCTGGCCACCTGGCACGATGGCGAACCTGTTACCTCCGCTGATGTGAAATACACCATCGAGCAGATTGTGCAGACTCCGTCTTCCACAGCCAGCAGCCTGATCAGCGCGGTTGAGACGGTGGAGACACCAGACGACCTCACCGCCGTACTGATGCTCTCCCGGCCATCGTCCTCGGTCATTGGTTTCCTCTCCTGGTACGGTGTGTTCATGCTGCCGGCCCACATTTATGAGGGATCGGACTGGGCGACCAACGAGGCGAATAACGCGCCAATCGGATCGGGTCCATTCAAGTTCGTGTCGTACGATGCCGGTGCCTCCGTGGAGCTGGAAGCCAATACTGAATACTTCGGTGAGGGTCCATATCTCGAGAAGCTGATCTACCAGATCATTCCGGACCCGAACACCGCGGCACAGGCTCTTCAGAATGGCGAGATCGATCTTGCCGATGTGCCGAACACCTTGATCCCGGGATTCGAGGCGGATCCCAACTTCAAGATTGCCGGCAAGGTGTATCCGAGCCCGATTTACATCGGCTTCAACATGACCACCTCGCCGCTGGATACGCTGGAAGTTCGCCAGGCGATTGGTATGGCGATCGACCGTGAGCAGATTGTCGCCACCGCGCTTGGTGGCTACGGCACCGGTGAGGACCGCTTCTACCCGAGCGTAATCGAATGGGCCAGCAATCCGGATTCCGTGGCTCCGGCGCTCGATGTTGAGGGTGCCAACGCGCTGCTGGACGAAGCCGGATTCGCGCTGGATGGCGACTTCCGCTTCAAACTGCGTTTGCTCCACTTCACTGGTTGGCAGGAAGCATCTGATACCGCCACCGTGCTGAAGGAACAACTCGCTGCTATCGGTATTGAAGTTGAGCTCGTGCTGCTCGAATACGCCGCATGGGAAGAGCAGGTTGCTGCTGGCGATTACGAGATTTCCCTGCAGGGTGGGTTCCAGGGGCCGGATCCGGCAAACCTCGCCCTTCGCTGGGGCACCGGTGCCACGCTCAACCGATGGGGTTACACCAATCCGGATTTCGATGCACTGCTGGTCGATGGTGATGCTGCCGGAACGCAGGAAGAGCGCGCCGAGATCTACTTCCAGGCGCAGGCATTGCTTGCCGAAGACCTGCCATCGATTCCGATTGCACTCCAAACCTACTACTCCGCCTTCACTGCGGCCATGAGTGGTGTTTGGCTGGATCCAGACGATGAGGCTTCAACCAAGGTCGGCATGAACCGCTTCACCCTCACGAAGCTCGACAGTTAGAAACAGGATTATGGGACGATACATTTCTCGCCAGCTGGCGTCCATCGTTCCGACAATCTTTCTTTCTGTGGTGATTAACTTCATTCTGCTGCACGCGGCGCCGGGAGATCCGGCCCGCGTGTTGGCGGGTAGAGATAACCCCACAGAAGAACAGATTGCGGCGATTCGGACGGAATTGGGATTGGATCAACCACTCCCGGTGCAGTTTTGGCATTACCTTACGCAGCTCCTTCAAGGCAATATGGGCGAATCCATTGCCTTCAAGCAGCCTGTTTTCGATCTGATTCTTTCGCGCTTGCCCGCGACACTCATGCTCACCATCACCAGTGCCCTGCTGGCGTTTGCCATCGGTACATTTCTTGGCGTGGTGGCAGCCCAGCGTGCGGGTAGCGTACGAGACTCCGCATTGTCCTTCGGGAACTACACCCTCTTTGCCATTCCGGGGTTTTGGCTCGGTTTGATTCTGATGGTGATTTTCTCTTCCAAACTTGGCTGGTTCCCGACGTCTGGCATGCGCACAGTTCGTGCGGATTACACCGGTTTCCGGGATGTGCTGGATGTGCTCCATCACCTGGTGCTACCGGTTCTCACCCTCACGCTCGTGCAGATACCGATCTATTTCCGTATCACCCGCGCCAGCGTGATTCAGCAGCGCCAGGAAGATTACATGACCACCTTCCGCGCCACGGGTATGCCGGCGGGCAAAACTTTCCGCCGATACGCCTTGCGGAACGCGTTACTGCCAACGGTGACCGTATTCGGCCTTGGGTTTGGTTTCGTGTTCACTGGAGCGGCATTGGTAGAAATCGTGTTTGCGTGGCCGGGAATCGGCCGCCTGACGCTTGATGCCGTCTTCCGCAGAGACTATCCGCTGCTGCTCGGTGTGTATCTCATGTTGGCTATCGCTGTCTCGATTGCCGTATTGATTACCGATTTGGTGTACGCACTTCTCGATCCACGAATCAGGTTGCGATAGCTATGGCTCAGACAATTGCTGCCGAGCAGGAACTCGGCGAAATCAAACCAAATCGGGGCCGTCACTTTGGCGATTTCTGGTCGCTCTTCGTTGAAAGTCGGATGGGTCCAGTCGGGCTCGGGATTCTTCTGCTGGTAGCGCTCATGGCGATTTGTGCGCCGCTGATCGCACCGGATGGCCCGTTCAAGCTCGGTGCTCCGCGGCTTCTTGCTCCCGGAGAAGAAGGGCACTTGCTCGGTACCGATCACCTTGGCCGCGATATGCTGGCCCAAATTGTGTACGGCGCGCGAGTGTCGCTGATCATTGGCATCGTAGCGGCAAGCATTTCATTGTTGGTGGGCCTGATTATCGGGAGCACTGCCGGCTACTTTGGTGGGGCCACGGATCTGATCCTGAGCCGCATCACCGATATGTTCCTCATCATCCCGGCATTCTTCCTGATCATCATTATCGTGGCGACGCTGGGAAGCAGCATCGTGTACGTGATGGTGGTGATTGGTCTCACGGCCTGGCCGGCGAGTGCGCGCCTGATGCGATCTCAGGCGATTAGTCTGCGGGATCGTACCTTCATTCAGGCACTGCGAGCGTTGGGAGAATCCAGCCCTCGGATTCTCTTCCGGCATGTGATTCCCAACGGCATTCAGCCGCTCATCGCCAATGCATCGCTGGATATCGCCTCGGCGATTCTGATTGAAGCCGGACTTTCGTTCATCGGCCTGGGCGATCCGAATCAGGCGACCTGGGGACGCATGATCTACGACGGTCGTGCCACCATCACCACTTCGTGGTGGGTATCGGTGATTCCAGGCATCTGCATTGTGATTACTGTTCTCGGTTTCTATCTCGTTGGCGATGGTATCTCGTACGCATTGAGCCCGAAGAGTAGAAAGGTGCGCACGTGAGCCAGACCCCACCACCACTCATCGAATTGAAAGACGTTTCCATCCGCTACCGCACCGATCGCGGCGAGGTTTCGGCGGTCGATCATCTCAACCTGCAGGTTCCCAAGGGAGCGAGCGTCGGGTTGGTTGGGGAAAGTGGATCCGGGAAGTCCACGCTTGCACTCGCGCTGATGCGATTGCTCCCGGCAAACGCCAAAGTCACCGGTCAACTGCTATTCAACGGCGTGGATCTCGCCACAAAGTCGGAAAGCGAACTGAGCAAAGGCTGGCGATGGCGTGAACTCTCGATGGTGTTCCAGAAATCGCTCTCGGCGATGAGCCCGGTACATCGAATTGGGCACCAGATGGAAGACGTGCTCTCCATCCACGAACCGCATCTCACCACCGCGGCGCGCAAACAGCGCATCGGCCAGGCTCTGGAAGCTGTGCGATTGCCGGAACGGGTGATGAAGTTGTATCCGTTCGAGCTATCCGGTGGCATGATGCAGCGCACCATGATCGCACTGGGATTGCTGTGTAATCCGCCATTCGTGATCTTCGACGAAGCTACCACGGCGCTCGATGTGATTACGCAGGCGCAGATTCTGAACGAGATCAAGCGCCTGAAGGCGGAGTTTGATCTCACCACAGTGGTGATTTCCCACGATGTGGGTGTGATCAATGCTGTCACTGATATCGTCGCCGTGCTCTATGCCGGGCAGCTGATGGAAGTGTGCCCACGCGAGGAGTTCTTCCAAAATCCGTTGCACCCGTACTCGCGTGCTCTCATCGATTCCGTACCAAGACTGCATGGCGAGAAGAAGCGATTGGCTGGTATCCCGGGATCGCTGCCGGATCTGACCCATCCGCCAAAGGGTTGCCGGTTTGCACCACGCTGTCCGCACGCGACCGAGGGGTGCCTGGAAACCGTGCCACCTCTAGTGGAGGTTTCGCCTGGTCACCTGGTGCGATGTACCGATATTCCGTTCATGGAGGTGGCGCAATGAGTGATGCCACATTGATTCAGGCCGAATCCATTCAGTGCCTGTTCTCGCAGCGGCGGGGACCGATCGATCTCGTGCGGGGCAACAAGAGCACTATCCATGCTGTCGATACGGTCTCCTTCACACTGAAGGAAGGCGAGATTCTTTCGCTGGTGGGCGAGAGTGGCTGCGGTAAATCCACCGTTGGTCGGCTGCTGATGAAACTTGAAG
>JAFAEA010000247.1 GCA_023424355.1 Chloroflexota bacterium
TCATGATATTGATCGCTATATCCACGGATTGTTTTCCTTCATTCTTTGAACAGCAATCACAGCCCACGTAATTCAAACGCAAGGTGCGAATTGGAATCGTAGCACCGCGATTGTAACGTATTCAACGCCATCACCTCGGTCGAGGCTATTTTTGGCTTGCCGCTCCTGCTGCAATCATGGCTGCAAACGCATCTGGTTTGAGGCTTGCTCCACCAATGAGCAGCCCACCTACGCTCGGTTTGGCGAGTAGTTCTCCCGCATTCATTTCGTTCGCACTTCCACCATATTGAATGATGATCGAGCTGGAATCGCCAAAACGCTCGTCGAGCAAGCCGCGGATGTAGGCGCACATCTCCTCGGCATCGTCCGATGTTGCAGCTATGCCAGTGCCGATCGCCCATACAGGTTCGTAGGCCACTACTAGCCGATAGGTACGATCCTCCGGGAATCCTCCCAACGCGGCGAGAAGCTGTCGTTTCACGACTTCCTGAGCGTTACCGGCTTCACGCTCCTCGAGTGTTTCTCCAACGCAAAGCACGGCGTGGAGATCCTGCTCCAGAATGCGGGTGAGCTTCTCCCGCACAATCTCGTCTGTTTCGTCATAGAGGGCACGTCGTTCGCTGTGGCCGACCAGAATGTAGGTGACGCACTCTGCCAGCATGGCAGCTGTGACCTCGCCGGTGAATGCGCCGGCATCTGTAGCCGAGCAATTCTGGGCACCCATCCAAACCTGAGTGCCAGATTCTCCCTGCTCGCGGAGCTTTGCCTTGAGCGACATCAGCCACGGAAACGGTGGGGTAACTCCGACCCACACAGCTTCGCCGGCTTGCCGTTTGGCCACGATGGCAGCGTCCACCAGCGCTTCTGCTTCGGCATAGGTGGTGTTGGATTTCCAGTTACCAATCAAAAGTGGCGGAATCATGATTCGTCCTCCGGAATCGCTGCGATTCCTGGCAGATCCTTGCCTTCCAGGAATTCCAGACTGGCGCCACCGCCAGTCGAAATGTGATCCACCTTATCGGCATACCCAAGCTTCTCGATGGCAGCCACAGAATCGCCACCACCAATCACGGTGTAGCCATCGGTCTGTGCCACTGCTTCAGCCACTGCCTTGGTGCCGCGCTCAAAAACGGGGCTCTCGGTGACTCCGAGCGGACCATTCCAGAGAATCGTCTTCATGCCCAGAATCACGCTGACGTATGCCTTCGCTGTTTCCGGACCAATATCGAACACGCCTTTATCTTCCGGAATCTCTTCTACTGATACTTCGATGGGATCCAGAGAATGGATATCATCGGCCACCATTGCATCGACTGGCAGATGGAGTTCCACGCCGCTGGATTCGGCATCGGCCATGATCTTCTTGGCGAGTTCAACCTTGTCCGGTTCGACCAGGCTGGTGCCAACTTCGAGTCCTTTTGCCATCAGGAACGTATTGGCCATGCCTCCGCCGATCAGCAGGTGATCCACCTTGCCAACCAGATTCTGGAGCACGTCGATTTTGTCGCTTACCTTGGCGCCACCGATGATGGCGGCGAACGGCTTCTCTGGCGAATCGAGCAGCTTGCCTAGGTAATCCACTTCCTTCTGCATGAGCAAACCGAGATAGGCAGGGAGATATTCCGCCACGCCGGCTGTACTCGCATGTGCCCGGTGGGCAGCGCCGAATGCATCATTCACATAGATATCAGCGAGATTCGCGAGCTTTTTTGCGAACTCAGGATCATTCTTCTCTTCGCGCGGATCGAACCGCAGATTCTCCAAAAGAACAATGTCGCCATCGTTCATCTCGGCGATGGCTGCCTCGACCTCCGGGCCAACCGTTTCCGAAAGGGTGGTAACCGAGGTGTTGAGGAGTTTGCCGAGTCGTTCACCAGCAGGGGCCAGGCGCATACCTTCCTCGACCTTGCCCTTCGGCCGACCAGCGTGGCTGCAGAGAATAACCTTCGCACCGTTTTCGCGTAGGTATTCGATGGTCGGGATTGCCGCCTTAATGCGGGTGTCGTCCGTAATCTCGGTGCCATCCATGGGCACGTTAAAATCAACGCGGCAGAGTACACGCTTGCCGCGCACATCTGCCGAGGTGATGGATCGTTTGGTCATTGGAGCCTCGTATCCTGTGTAAAACAGAATCGGGTGCAGCAATCGCCGCACCCGATTGTTGTTGTTCGAATCTGTTAGGCGTCGAAACCAGCCTCGCAAATGAGTGCGCACAGATCTGCCACGCGGCAGCTGTAACCCCATTCGTTGTCATACCAGCTCACGACCTTGAGCATGTTTTCGCCTTGCACCGAGGTGCTGAGCGCATCCACGATGCTGGAGCGGCTGTCACCACGATAGTCCGAGCTTACCAATGG
Source organism: Chloroflexota bacterium (assembly GCA_023424355.1). Taxonomy (GTDB): domain Bacteria; phylum Chloroflexota; class Chloroflexia; order Thermomicrobiales; family UBA6265; genus UBA6265. Next base: position 2,358 of record JAFAEA010000247.1, read on the forward strand.
TTCCTCGGAGTAACCGAGAATGCCGAGCATTTCGTCGGATTCAGACGCAGCCTTCAACGCCTCGTTGGCAGCATCCTTGGTCACCGGCTTAGTGGTCTCTACAACGAAGTCGACAATCGAAACGGTCGGGGTCGGCACGCGTAGCGAGAAGCCGGCGAACTTGCCTTCCAGCTCCGGAAGCACCAGCGAAACGGCCTTGGCGGCACCGGTCGTGGTGGGGATGATGTTCTGGGCAGCACCCCGAGCGCGACGCATATCCTTGTGGATGTTGTCCTGCAGCACCTGATCACCCGTGTAGGAGTGAACGGTGGTCATCATTCCCTGCTCAATGCCGAAGCTATCGGCGATCACCTTTGCAACCGGGGCCAGACAGTTCGTGGTGCAGCTGGCGTTGCTGATGATGTGATGCTCTGCGGCATCGTACTTGTCTTCATTTACACCGAGGCAGATGGTGATATCTTCACCCTTTGCCGGCGCAGAAATGATGACCTTTTTGGCGCCGCCACCATCGATGTGGGCGCGAGCCGCCTCGGCATCGGTGAAGCGACCAGTCGATTCCACGACCAGTTCGATTCCGAGCTCGCCCCATGGCAGCTTGCCTGGATCGCGCTCTTCAAACACCTTGATCTTCTTGCCATCGACTGTGATGCCTTCGTCATCTGCGACGACTTCTGCATCAAACATTCCATACGTGCTGTCGTACTTCAGCAGATGGGCGAGGGTGTGATTATCCGAGAGGTCGTTGATTGCGGTGACTTCAAACAGATCGCCAAACCCGCCATCGTGGATGGCCTTGAAAACTTGTCGACCGATGCGACCAAATCCGTTGATGCCAATTTGATATGTCATGGATGCCTCCAGAAAGGTAAGACGGCCGTATCAACTCCGATACACAGCCCGCACAGTTCCATTTCTCACTTGAGTTTACCAAGTTCATCTGCATTCGTGATGGTGTTCACAAGTGGGAGTTGTCAGAAAAATTACGCAGATTCGTATGTATCCAACGGGAAACTACTCGCTTTGTGCTGTCTCGCCAAACCGATGAGCACTTCCGAGAGCTTGGCAGGATCGTGGCGAAGCGGATTTTTATCGTTCACCACATCGGCGGCAATGATCTTGACTCCGGCCACCTGTTCCTTGCCATCGTAGCCAACGGCATCCACTTGCCACTCCGGCCGAATGGCATCGGCGGTAGGTGCATGGCTGTTGACCACGGAGTAATCCAGCGGTGCTTCGCCCAGATACTTCGCGATCTGGCGGATGTGATCCTCATAACCCATATCGTCTGTTTCGCCGTGTTGCGTTGCCACATTGCAAACGTAAACCGTTGCGGCGCGGCTCCAGCGAATGGATTCACGCACGCCTCCCACCAACAGGTTGGGCACCACACTGGTGTAGAGGCTGCCGGGACCCATCACGATGAGATCCGCATTCAGAATGGCTGCCAGCGCTGGGCGATATCCATCGGGTTCATCTGGTTCGAGGTAGATTTCCTGAATCTTGTCGGCATCGTGGGAGAGTGCCGATTCACCGCGCACCACCTGGCCGTCTTCCATCCGGGCACAGAGATCAATGTTCTCAAGCGTGCTCGGAAGCACACGACCACGAACTTTCAACACACGCGCACTCTCGATCACACCTTGTTCAAAACTCCCGGTTACCTGGGTGAGAGCGGTGATGAAGAGATTGCCGAAGGCGTGACCCGTAAGTTCTGACCCTTCCTTATCGAAACGGTAGTGGAAGAGTCGGCCCATCAGGGATTCGTCGTCCGCCATTGCGACGAGACAGTTCCGGATATCGCCGGGTGCCGGCATGTTGAAGACGTTACGAATACGGCCAGTCGAGCCGCCATCATCGGCGACCGTCACGATGGCCGTGAGATCGATGTTGTGCAATTTCAAACCGCGGAGGAGGGCGCTGAGACCGGTACCGCCGCCGATAGCGACAACTTTCAGCTCTGGCGGAGCTTTGCCAAAGCGATCTTCCATGATGATATCGGCGTAATCACGGCCGGAATCATTGGATTTCAAGACCGGTGATATCAGCGAAA
>JAFAEA010000256.1 GCA_023424355.1 Chloroflexota bacterium
CCTGCCTCGCAGCCTCAATTGCACTCGGTGGATCATCGGCTTTGGCAGATCAGGAAATGTTCGCCGAGCTGGAGGAACAGGCTCAGTCTGTTCGAGGCCTTGAGCTCAAGGAGCCATTGGATATCACTGTCAAAACCCGGGATGAACTGAAGCAAGAACAAGCCGAATCCCTGGAGCAGGAATCGCCGACGGACGATATCGACGATTGGAACACCGTGCTCGTTTTCCTCGGATACATCGAGGAAGGCGACGACATCATGGAGATCAACCAGTCGTTTTCCGGCGACAATATCCTCGGCTACTACGATCCGGCAACGAAGCAACTGGTGGTCGTTTCCACTTCCACGGAGGGATGGAATATCACTGATAAGACAACCTTCGTGCACGAAACCGTCCACGCCCTCCAGGATCAGCATTTCGATTTGAACGGTGTATTCTTCGCAAATGAAGACATGACAGATGACTTCTACTTTGCACGCCTGAGCCTGATTGAAGGCGACGCGACCACGGCCGAAATGATCTATCTCGTTGAGAATGATCTGATTCAGGAGGTGATCGATGAGCAGAGCCAGATGGATACCTCCAATCTCGACGATGTTCCGTTCTTCCTGAAGGAATCTACTTACTTCCCGTATCTCACTGGCGCGGAATTCGTGACTGAGCTCTGGACCGAAGGTGGCTGGGACGCCGTGAACGACGCCTGGGAGAATCCGCCGACGACCACTGAACAGATCATCCATCCAGAGAAGTACATGGATGGCGAGGAGGCCAAGCCGGTGGCGATTGCCGATCCGTTGCCAGCATTCGGCGATGGTTGGCGAACACTGGAGTACAACGAGAACGGCGAGCTTGTCACCCGAATCTTCCTGCAGAACGGTGGTGCAAGCGAGCGCGAAGCCAACAAGGCATCCGAAGGATGGGGCGGCGATGGTCACTATGTGATCACCAACGATGAGGAAACTGCCATGGTGTGGACCAGCACCTGGGATACCGAGGAAGATGCGGACGAGTTCTTCGAGACCCTGGGCGAAGTTGAGACTGAGCGACTCGACGCAACTCAGGATCAGGCCGATGACAACATCATCGAGTTCTACGCCGATGGCTGGTATGGCCACATTGAGAAGGATGGCGATACCGTTACGTATGTCCTCGCAGAATCCGAAGAATCACGCGCAACCATGATCGAATCGCAGGTTGGTGCCGAGGAACGACCGGCCAGCACACCCGTGCAGGCAACTCCGGAAGCATCGCCGGTGAACTCCGTGAATTTCTGGGTTCGCGAAGACTAATAGCATTTGCGCATTGGCGGGACCGGTTCGTTTCGAATTGGTCCCGCTTTTTGCTTTTCACTAGCGGCGGATCACCTTACGATACCGGTTGAACTTCAACATGAACTGGAGCTGTACATGACCACGATTCACGAATCGGCACCCAATCCGCAATTTGTTCGCAACCCATGGATTGATCTCACAGGAACCTGGCGGTTGCGATACGATGACGACGATCTTGGCCTGAAAGCCGGCTGGCATCAGGAAAATTTCGGTTCCGACGCCATGGATATCAAGGTCCCCTACCCGCCAGAATCCAAATTGAGCGGTATCGGCGAACGCGGTTTCCATCCGATCGTCTGGTATCAACGCGAGCTGCCAGCTGCTCCCGAGGGAGTCGCTGAGCGCACGTTGATCCGGTTTGGAGCTGTCGATTTCGAAGCCACGGTGTGGATCTCCGGTGTATTGGTTGGCCATCACATCGGTGGTTCCTCTCCTTTCACCACAGATGTCGAAACTGCATGGTTGAAGAGTCTCGATAATCCGGTCATCACCCTTAGAGTGAAAGATGATCCGGCGGGCGACGAGCAACCGCGCGGCAAGCAATCCCGCAAGCTCGATCCGGACGGGATTTTCTACCACCGCACTACGGGGGTCTGGCAGCCGGTATGGATGGAGTTCGCTCCACAAGCGTACGTTGAGTACACGCGGTGGATCTTCAACGAGGCCGACGGCAATGTGGCCGTAGATATCGAGCTCAACGAGGTTCCGTCCCGGCCAATTGAAATTGCTGCACAAATCTTCGCGCCGGATGGCAATACTGTCAGTGCCACAGTCTCCACGGACACGCGTTTCGCGACGGCTACCATCGATCTGACATCAATCAGCGATCTGGATTCCCTGCTTTGGTCGACGCAGTCGCCAACGCTCTTGCCGACACTCGTCACTACAAACTCTGGTGACGAGGTGTCGGGCTACATTGGATTGCGCACGGTAGCTCTTGATCGAAGTGGCTACAAAATCAATAGCAATCCGGAGTGGTTGCGATTGGTTCTGAGCCAGGGATATTTCCCGGAGAGTCACTATGCATCGCCTTCGGCCGAAGCAATTCGCAAGGAAGTCGAACTCACCCTCGCCCTCGGCTTCAACGGCGCGCGCACGCATCAGAAGGCGGAGGATCCTCGCTATTTGTACTGGGCAGACAAGCTCGGTCTGCTGATTTGGGGCGAGATTGGCGCCGCGTACACCTGGAGTGATCGTTCTCTGGAGCTCCTCAGCAACGAATGGCGAGAACTGGTGCGACGCGACATCAATCATCCGTCCATCGTTACCTGGGTACCGTTCAACGAGAGCTGGGGAATCTGGGAAGTTGCCAGCAACAAGTATCAGCAAAAGGGTGTGCGCTCGGTGTATGAGCTTACAAAAGCCCTGGATGGTACTCGTCCGGTGATCGGTAACGATGGCTGGGAACATGTCGCTACCGATGTTTACTCACTGCACGATTACAACTGGGAGGGCTCGTTCCTCACCGAACGCTACGGCAATGACAAGAGCAACGAGCAGATCAACGAGACCTACGACGTAGCCAACAAGGTGGCGATCGCCGCTCGCATTGAAGCAGTCAACGATCTGCCTCTCATGGTTACCGAATATGGTGGCGTATCGTTTGCCCCGTCTGAGGACGAAGAGTGGTACGGCTATGGTCGCGTCACCACCGATGAGCAGTTCATAGCCAAATACCGCGAACTCACCGAAGCATTGCAGAACAGCAGCGATATGGTGGGCATTTGCTACACCCAGCTGACCGATACGGAACAGGAAACGAATGGTCTACTGACCGAAAATCGTGAACCCAAGATCGATATCGAAGTGCTGGCCGCCATCACCCGAGGAAACAAGTAGCGCGACATGTCCAATCTCAACATCGCTGTCATTTCAGATATTCATGGCTATTCACTCGCGCTCGATCGAGTGCTCGCCAATATCGATCAACATGAGATCGATCACATCGTCGTGGCGGGCGATCTGGTAGAAAGCGGTCCCGATCCGATGGGTGTGCTTGCGCGACTCGTTGAGCGCAATTTAGTGGTGATTCAGGGAAACACCGATTACGACATTGCCAAGCGAAATCGGGATTCAAAGCTCGCTGCGTGGACCGAGAGAAAAATCGGTCGCGAAGGACGCGAGTACCTCCTTCAGTTGCCTTTCGAGCACCGTATTACACCGCCCGGGGCCGATTCGCCCTGGCATGATCTGCTCGTCGTTCATGCAAATCCGCAAAACTTCAGTCAGGCAATCCATCCGGATGCCGACGAAGAGGAACTTCAGTTCCTCATCGATAAAACCAAAGCAGGTGCAATCGCGTTCGGACACATACACATCTCCTATGTGCGTCAACTTGAGAACACCCTTTTGGTGGATGTTTCTGCAGTTGGCAATCCGAAAGACGGTAATCTCACTAGCCGATGGGGCCAGCTTTCCTGGGATCAGGAAACGATGACCTGGTCGGCAGAAATTCACGAAGTGCCCTACCCGCTCGAAGAAACCGAGGCGCAGATTCATGCTTGTGGGATGCCGAAGCCGAAGAAGCGAATTCGCAAATTGAAGGAAGCCAGCTACTAATGCCGACCACAATCAAGATTTCCGCAGCCGATCTCGGCACCAATACTCTGAAGGTCACCCACGCCACTCGAGTTGGAATCGATGAACTCCGGGATATGGAGCACGCTTCGGATACGGTCCGCCTGGGTGCCGGTATAGAAACCACCGGTCGGATTGAGGAAAGTCGTATCGATGCCTGCCTGACCTTCCTGAAAGAGCAGGAAGCGATAGGCATCGACTATGGATCGACTGATTTTGTCGGCGTGGCGACCGAGGCGTTGCGGATTGCCGAGAATGGCCAGGCACTTCTCGATCGGATTCATAG
>JAFAEA010000267.1 GCA_023424355.1 Chloroflexota bacterium
CAACCTCGCCCTGCTCCAGATGCATTTCTCGCGGATTGCCGGCGGCATCGACCCGGCCCCAGTCATCGAGTCGGAACGTGACATCGCTCGGCTGCTGGATCTCGTACACCATCACACCGGCGCCGAGGGCGTGGACTGTTCCCGCCGGAATCATCCATGTTTCGCCGGCAACTGCGTCCTCGCGGCGCAAATCGGCAGCCGATGTGCCATCGAGCAAGTGTGCGTGCTGCATAAACGCATCGGATGTGACCTCTTTATCGAGGCCAATGTAGAGTGCACCATCCGATTCGGCAGAGAGCACGTACCAGGCTTCTGTTTTGCCGAGCTTATCCAGCGGTGCGGCCATCTCATCGTTCGGATGGACCTGAATCGAAAGATTCTCGGCGGCATCAATCAACTTCACGAGCAGCGGAAATATGGGCTTGTTGCTTACCGCCGCCTTGCCTAACGGACCGAGGCGAGAATCCGGATCCCTGGCGACAACATCGCCAAGCGTCTGACCGGCCGCAAATCCTGCAGTAATCACGGCATCGTTGGCGGTTACCAACGCTTCGCCGATTTTCTCGCCCTCTGGCAAATCCAGCCCGAACTGGCTCAGCCGGGTGCCACCCCACGGTTTGGCATCGAGACGAGGGGCGACAATTGATATATCACAGACAGACATCAGCGACTCCTGTTTACCTGTTGCAACCAGGGCGTGCATGCCCTTTCATCCTGCAACCTATAATGAATGCCAGAAGATATCGGTGCAATGTTCGAGGGTAATGAATGGATAACAGCGCAAATCACATCGATCACCTCTGGGCCGTAATTCCGGCTGGAGGTTCTGGTACGAGACTTTGGCCATTGAGCCGGGCCGCGCGACCCAAGTTTCTTCTGCCGCTGCTTGGGGATCGATCGCTGATTCAGCAGACCTTCGACCGAGTGACTCGCCTCACTCCTCCAGAGCGCGTGATTGTAGTGTGTGGGCCGGCCCATGCCGCGGCTATCGCCCGTCAGCTCCCTGAACTACCGGATGCCAACATCATCATCGAACCATCACCAAACGGCACCGGCCCAGCCCTGGCACTCGCCAGCGTGCTAATTCAGCGGCAGGATCCGTATGCGATCATGGCGAGCTTCGCCGCCGATCACGATGTCACCGATTTGCAAGCATTCGATAACGCGGTAAAAACCGCGATCAAGACGGCCAAGCTGGGCGATCTCGTCACCATCGGTCTTACGCCCACCCGACCAGAAACCGGATATGGCTATATCGAACGCACCAGCGAAGAGCGCACCAGTAGCGAAACCGGCACTGCATATCGCGCCGAACGCTTCGTGGAGAAGCCGGATCTGGCCACCGCCGAAGCGTATGTCGAGAGCGGCAAATTCCTCTGGAACGCGTCGATGTTCATCTGGCGGGTCGATTCGCTGGCAAACGAACTTCGACGCCAGCAACCTGAGATTCTGGCGGGTGTGAGGGAAATCGCCCTGGCATGGGGTCGGAGAGACCAGGATCACGTTCTGGCCCGCATCTGGAACACGCTCCCAAATGTCACCATCGATACCGGGGTCATGGAACATGCCGAGCGCGTAGCGGTGGTTCCAGCCGAAATGGGCTGGAGCGATGTTGGCGATTGGCACGGACTCGGCGAGTTGATCGAGCAAGATTCCGATGGCAATGCTATTCGTGGTGATCTGGTTCAGATCGATACCAACAACAGTGTGGTGTGGTCGGACAGCAACCGCACAGTGGCGACGATCGGAATCGATAACGTGGTGATTGTTGATACGGAAGATGCCCTGCTTGTGGTGCATCGAGACCGCTGTCAGGATGTGCGCAAGGTGGTCGATGAACTGAAGGCCACGTCTCGCCCTCGCCTCACCTAATCGCTAGCCCGCAAGTGTCCAAACACAAAGCAGAATGAGATTGGTGGTATCCACGATACCGCCAATGCTCACATTGGCTTCCACATCGCCCAGAGTGTGATGGAACTCGTTAAGACCATATAACTCTCTCGCCACCATCACGGCGGGTATGCCTTCTGCGCGAACGAAGTTGTCGTCCGCAACAATCGCATCCGACTGATGATGGTCGAACGTTTCCATCAAGCCATATTCGTCGTTGATCTGGGTCATCAGCTGCTGCATCCAGGCCGAGTTGGCATCGGCATTGGTGATCACCACCGGGCGGTTGCGAACAGAGCCAACGGAATCCACATTGAACACGCCAGCTATTGGCACGTTCTTGTTATTCGATTCGCGAGCCCAGGCCGGCGAGCCGATAATGCCCACCTCCTCCGCATTCACGAACGCGATTCGTACTGGATGGTTGAGCTGATAACCGGAGAGAATGCGCGCCACTTCGAGGGTGACGGCTATGCCACTGGCATTGTCATCCGCGCCCGGAGCCACGCGGGGATTCTCCAGATTGATGGTATCGAAGTGCGCCATCATGGCGTAGACCTCGCTATCATCTGCACCCGGGATCTCGGCCACCACATTTACCAGCAGGTAGCCATCCCACATGATGAAATCCTCAAACCACACGGTGAGTCCGTAGGATTCGAGCTCCTGATAAAGGTAATCTGCTGCAATCTGGTTACCGGGGAAGGTGTAATAGCGAGTACCCAGGCCGCTATCGTCCAGCTCGCCAATGTGTGAAAGCTGATTGACGAAGTGCTCCACATTCCCCTGATCTACCTGCGCCATCAGATCCCAGCCGTTTGTATCGGCTGCCGGACCATTCCTGCCGATTTCGGCAATGGTGGATGGCGGGGCGGGGGCAATCTTGAATACCGCGTATCCCCAGTCGGTCACCGGTTTCACAACGGCGGGAACACTGCTCCACCGCACCAGATAGTAGCGGCCGGTTTGATCGATGATCTCGCCGTGTGGTGACACCACATCAGCCTGATTGTGATCTTCTGGAGCTTTCACCATATACAGGTTGTAGGTTTGGGGATCGTTCTCAATGAGCGTGAGTTCGAGGTTCTTGTCCAGCAATTCAGCTTGCGTTGGATTCACCACAACCCAACTGATATCGCCATCAGCCCAGGACGCACGAGCCCCGGCATCGTCCATGGCTGCTTCCTGATCCGGCCCCACCATCCGCACAAGACAAAGCCCGGTACATGCCCGGGCTACGTCGCTCGTGAGATCGGCTTGTGCGATCTCCGTGGGAGATGTTACCGCCACTGGCGTCTCACCTCCTTCCCCGTCCCCGCGCTGGTTATCACCTCCGCGCGGAATCTCGGGTTCCTCAGTGGCTGGAGGAGTCTCTGTGCCACTTCCGGGACCTGGGGGAATGTTGGTATCTGGAGTTGACGGAGTATCGATGACATCGGTCGGAACCGGGGTGCCATCAGGTCCGCCGCCCTGGTCATCGTTACCGAACAAGCGAGTGAGACCAAAGATGATCAACACCAGCAACAAGAGCGCCAGAATGGCGGCGATAATGCGATTTCGGTTCCCATCTTCGCCATCGCCAGAGAAGAAATCGTTGAAGAATCCGCCAATTCCTCCGCCGCGATCATCAAACTCGTTCTCATCGTGGAACTGATTGATCTCTTCGTCATCGGGCGGCAAATATCGATTTCGGCGGGAACGATCCTGTGGTGGTGGTGGCCCCTCATCGATTTCTTCTTCGGTAGGCACGCCGGCATCGGCTGCCTTGCGGCGCCAATAGCTTCGATCACGAACCCGGTCGACCTTACGATCGCCATCCGGTCGCGAACGTGGTGGTGCAGCAGGCTCCTCGGGCGCTGCTCCTGGCTCGCCCTTCAACATATCTGACGTGCGTTGAACATTGCTGGAAACAAAAGCGCCAAAGTCCAATGGCTCTTCACCGCCATTGCGCCTTGGTCGGTTCAACTTGTCATTGTCTTGGGGCATTCACGCCAATCCTTCGATGGTGGTGAAACCCGTGCTTCACCTTTCAGGCAATGGATTCAGCCTAACAAAAACCGGCGAATGCGGCCAGATGTACGTACGTTTGTCCGTTCACTGCTGGCAACATCTACGAAATCAGCTGCAAATCCAAATCCATCAACTCTTCGCAGATTGCTCGCAATTGGTTCACTGCCTGACCAAGGATATCGTTGCCTGCTTCGGCCGACGCGTTGCTGGCATTTCCAGTCGCGCCGCTGGTGGTGAGTTTGTGGAACATCACTGGCAACGAGCCGCCGGCAGCGTTCACAATTGTTTGCACACGCTGGATATCTGGCTGCAACGGATTCTCGGAAAGCCTGGCAGTATCAACGAGATCGGGCCGAATGGCCATGATGGCCGAGGACTCGTCTCCACCGGCGTGGCCAATCGCATCCTCTCCCAAAACGGTGCGTGCGGCATTGGCAAGCAGTGAATACGCATAGATCGGCACAACCATTGGCACACCGAGATCACGCTTCGCCTTATCCGCAGCGGTTTTCAATGCCGCATTATTGCCACCATGTGTGTTCACCAACACGAATCGCTTCACTCCCTGACGATACAGGGAATCGATGTGATCTCGCACAATGCTGGTAAGTGTTTCCTCCGAGAGGGAGATTGTTCCCGGCCGCCCAAGATGAGCCCAGCTCACACCCCAGGGGATCGTTGGAGCCACAGCAACCCGAGGTGCCAGCAAGGTACCAACAAGCGACGACATCACGGTTGCCGTGAGAGTATCCGTACTTACAGGCAGTGCAGCCCCGTGTTGCTCGTGCGCGCCAACAGGAATCAATACCAGCTCGATTGAGGTCAGCGCCTCACCTGTTTGCGGCGAAGTCAGGTTCGCAAGCATGATCGGTTCCGGACTTCCGGAGGTTCCATTTTCGGCAGACATTACGCTGATTCCTTCCCGATTCGACGGATTGCATACAAATCTGGAGTATACTAAAGGCATGAAAACGAGCGTGTTTCCAGGGGAATTCCTTGGGACCCGCGTAGAGAAAGGCGGCAGTATGTACCGACAAATTGTAGTTCCACTCGATGGTAGTGAATTGGCCCAGGAAGCCCTCACTGAAGCCAAAAAGATGGCGAAAGCTGCCTCCACACCACTCAAGTTGGTGCGCGTGGTAGATACCTTCCGTAGTCAGGCACTGCCGGCCACCGGTATGGCACTCGATTATTCGATGCTGGGCGAATTGGCAGAAGAGGAAATCGAAGATGCCAAAACCTATCTCGAAGCGGAAGTGACAAAGGCCCGCGACGAGGGCTTCGAGGTTTCCGGCGATGTGCTTCACGGCCCCATCGCCCGCCAGATCTGCGCAGCCGCCGGTCCAGATGATCTGATTGTGATGTCCTCACACGGTCGCACGGGTATCAAGCGCTGGTTCCTGGGGTCGGTCGCCGAAGAAGTGATGCGCAATGCCGAATGCCCGGTGCTGCTGCACAAATCGAAGGATCTCAAGGAAGCCTAAGGGCCCCTTCTCAACAGCAACGAATACCGCCGGGTGATTGACACCCGGCGGTATTCGTATATAAGAAGAAGGAATCACTTTCTATTTGGGTCACGGGCTTCTCCAAAGAGAGAACCCCGATCCACCGTGCGTATGATGGAGATCCATGTCTACAGTAACCAACGAGCAGGAACTATCCCCCGAAGATCTGGCCAAACTCGAAAGCGAGGCCCGGGGATTTGGTGTTTTGCGATTCCGCAACTACCGCCTGTTCTTTAGCGGCCAACTCATTTCCACAACTGGCATGTGGATGCAATCGCTGGCGCAAAGCTGGCTGGTGGTGGAGATTCTGAACGCAAATGCCTTCCAACTCGGTCTTGTTCCAATCTTCCAGTTCGGACCGTCGCTGATCTTCGGGATTCCAGCCGGAACCCTCATCGACCGATTTCCAAAGAAACATCTGTTGTTGGTAACTCAAATGGTGTACATGATGATTGCCCTAACACTGGCGATTCTCACTGTCACCGAAACGGTTCAACTTTGGCACGTATATGCCACAGGATTCGCATTCGGCCTCACTGGAGCGCTGGATATGCCATCTCGGCAGGCTTTTGTCTCCGAGCTTGTCCCCAAATACGCGCTGAAAAACGCCATTGCCATCAATGCCGCCACATTCAACACCGGGCGCATTCTGGGCCCGGCAATCGCCGGCGTGGTGCTTGGTTACTTCGGCGTGGCCATGTGTTTCTTCCTCAACGCGTTGAGCTACATTGGCCCAATCATTGCCTTGTCCATGATGAAACTCACGCCATTTATCAAATCGACCGGTACATCCGGCTGGGAACTGATGAAGGATGGCATCGCCTATGTACGCCAAACACCCGAGGTTCGCCGTCCGATTATGCTGATCATGGTGGTGGGCAGTTTCGGCATGGCGTACAACGTTTGGCTACCGTTGCTGGCATCCGAAAGCTTCCACGCAGACGAAGCGCTCTTCGGCATCATGTTCAGCTCCATGGGATTCGGATCATTGCTCGGGGCGCTATCTGTGGCGTACATGAAGGGGCTCCCCTCCAGGGTGCGAATGCAGCGTTTCGCCATCGCTCTTGGTGTAGTCACCCTCAGTATTGGCATTATCGCCGCCATACCCCTCCAGGCATGGATGGCAGCCGTCATGTTGGCAGCCAGCGGCTTCTGCGCATCAAATACGATGTCACTTGCGAATACCATCGTGCAAACTACAGCGCCCGATGAACTCCGTGGCCGGGTGATGGCCGTGTACAGTACCGTATTTATGGGCACCATGCCTCTGGCCGGACTCATCGCCGGGCTCATCTCCAACAAATGGGGTGTGGAAGCATCCATGTACGTTGGAGGTGGTATCGTTGCAATCGTCGCCGCCATGATGCTGATTCGCCACTCTTCGGCCCGACACTCTACTGAGCGGTCTCCGCTTCCAATTCGCTAGCCAGAACGGGTACATCGCTATGGGTGGTTTCGGCATTATCAGCTTGCTGTACATTGCGCTCGGAGTGCGCGTGGTGTGGATGATCGCCAAAAATTGGCGATCAGTTTGGGACAAGAGATTCACCCCGCAAGATCGGATGCTGGTGAACCAGGCGTCGTTCTTTTTCCTTGTGCCGATCTCTGTCATTCTCCACGAACTCGGCCATGCCGTTGCCGTATGGGGATTCGATCGAGAAGTCGTTGATTGGGGCTTCTATGGTTTCGCGGGATATGTTGCCTACATACCATTCGGCTTGAGCGAAGTTCAACAGACCATCATCTCCGCCGCCGGAACACTCGTGAATTTGGTGCTCTGCCTCGCAGCGTTGGCCGTGGTGCTCTACTGGAAGCCACCTCTACGTGCCGCCTTCAACGAACTCCTTCTCGGATTCGTTTTCATCTCCGGCCTGAACGCCTTCATCGTCTACCCCGTGCTCGATTTGGTGAGCGGAATGAACGGCGACTGGCGACAGATGTACGACAGCGGTGTGCCGTGGCTCACTGCCATCATCGTCACCCTGCAAATTGCTGTGCTCGCGGCTGGATACTGGATCTTCACAAATCCCGGCATGAAAGCGAAATTCGCTCGCCTTACCGATGTGCCACCCGGGTATGAACGTGGACTCTTTGGCGGAATGCAGCCAGCAAAAATCCGAACGATGAACATGGATACATCGGAAATCCACATGCGTGATGCGGTAAATCGGGTCGCCAGCGGATGGCACACGCGCGTGGATTCGCAGATTCAGCGCTTCAACGGCGGATCAGCTTTGTTGTTGCAGTGGACAACAAATCGCACACTCCGGGTGATGGCCGTACGTTCGCTAGGAAACGATGTCTACGATATCGTCCAGATTCCAACAGGCCAGGAAGGTCAGCAAGCAGGGCGCCCCAGAGTGCTGCAGCGATTCAACCGGAAACCGGGAATCGAGGAGCTCACAATCGCGCTACGAGTTGCGATGGAGAAGGTCGATTCGGGGCTCTAGCCCTCGGGAGTCGCTGGTGGAGCACCAGGTCCGACAGCGATGGCATCGTTACCCTGCGCGGCCAACACTTCCAGAAAACGAGTCCAGTTGGTTTTCCACTGCCACGGGCGATCCCAATTGGTGGAAGTTGGGCCGAGTGGATCGCGAATGATGACTTCTTCGGAGTTGAATCCCATGACGATCAGGGCATGATCGTTGGAAAGCACCACCGGCCATTCCTCGCCGGTATTGGCGTGCCAGGTGGCTGGTCGCCACGGCATCATATCCACCGTAGATTTGAAATAAACCGGTTCACCCCGCAGCAGTGCCGCTTCGATTGATTCCCGATCGGGCGTCACCGTCACTGTCAGCCCCTTGGCTTCGTATAACTTGCGCATGGCATTACAGCGAGATCGCGAGAGGATATTCGTATCCAGATCGCCGCAGAAGTAGTTGTTCACATCGCCGCCGAACACATCGAACCCGGAGTCGGTTTCGACGTAATACGGCACCATCGAATCATCGATACCAACGATTTCGATCTGCTCTTCCAGCCTTACATCCATACCGAAGGACTTGAGGATGATCCAGGCAGAATCGAACTCGCAGGTGAAGTGAAAATCCTGCCCTTCCTTGATCGGCATCTGCAGGTAGGAATTCCAATACCATCCCTGATCCGCAATCGGTTCGGTGGCAGGAGTGCCCACCGGCAGCCCGAAATCCGGCTTGGCAACCATGGCGGTCATGTAATCCCAGGGATCAAGGCTCTGCGCCGAGCCGGTCTGAAGCCGGGTCAATGCAGCAGCGGCTGCCGATCCGACCAGGAATTGTCGTCGGTTAATCATGGGTACATTGAAGCGGGAAGATGATGTAGTCATGTAAAATCCTGAAAATGTCGTGCTGCAAAGAAAGAACTGAACGAACGGGGACGACATGCACATCTTACCATGCGTAATCTACTCAAACTGACAGGAGCCACTCACATGATTACCGGCATCGATCACGTGGTCGTCATCTCAAATGATTTGGACGAAGCGATCACCAACGCAACCACGGCGGGTTTCACTGTAATTCCTGGTGGGACTCACAAGGATGGCACAACGCACAATGCCCTGATCGCCTTTAAGGATGGTTCCTATATTGAGCTGATCGCACCGACCAACGGCACCGATGGCAAGGACCACCGCTGGTTCCCTCGCTTACGCAAGGGTGGCGGTCTGGTAGATCTCTGCCTTGCGAGCGACGATTTGGCGGCAGATGTGCAACGCATCCGTGAGCACGGACGTGCCTACAGCGCAGCCCAGGACAACGGCCGGGCCCGGCCAGATGGCGTTGAACTCCGCTGGAAGGGCTCAATGCCTCCCGGTGAGATTGGGGAAACCGGGTGGCCGTTTCTGATTGAGGATGTAACGGACAGGGCGAACCGGGTTTCGAACGATCCAGCGCAAACCACTCACGAGAATGGTGCGCTCGGCATCGCGGGAATCACTGTGCTCACCGACGATTTACCGATGGCGATGAAGGACTTTTCCGTCATCGCGGATTCAGAAACGCAGCCAATGAAATCCCCGATTGATGATCAGCCGATTGCTGCCATTGTCACGTTTGGTGATAGCTGGCTGATGCTCACCAATCCATCTGCTGGTGAGGCGGTGCAGCATCTGGAGCGATATGGACAGGGACCGTATGCGGTTTCTCTTCGAACACACGACGGCCCCATCACACCGGGTTCCGGGCGTGAAATTGATCACGCGCTTCTTTCCGGCGCCAAGTTCGAACTCGTTTAGCTCCGCTTTACACGACCGCGAACAAGGGTGGCGCCGAGTGCTGCCACCCACACAACCGTGCCTGCCAGCGTTTTGAGCAGCATTCGTACCCGATCTGTTGCCGATAGCTCTGTCATTCCGCAATCCTTTCTATCGGGCAACACTACCCGCGCGTGTGACCTTGGCCTCAGGGTTCACCAGTACCGCAATCACCATAGAATCCGTGGTGGTCTTGAAACTGGCTACTTTCGGCCGACGGATAAGTGCGAGCCGCGAATCCGGGATCTCCACAGCATCCACCTCAATCGCTCCTGCGACCACGTAAAGCAGCGCATCGTAGCCATTCTGCTGTGGCAGGATCACCTCCGTATTGGGGGCGACGAGCTGGGCGTACACCTCAATATCGTTCCCGAGATCCTCGGAACCCGCCAGCATCAGCCACGAATCGGATTCCTGTCCCGCCGGATGGGCGGCAACAGGATCGCCTCCGATTTCCCGCTGTCGAATGTAGAGACTCACGGAAACACCGTCAGACTTCGGTGTACGGCCAACGCCAACACCCGTTCCTGCCCGAACAACCATCGGCTCCCAGGCATCGGCCGTATTGGTGGTGCCATCGACATTCCAGTCCATCGCCACGCTGGCAATTTCCAGCAAGGTTTCGTTGCTGTATCGCATGGATTTGATAGGCACGTTTGCAATCAGTCCTCGCTCCTCGATGGCACCGAGTGCGTGGTAGCCCTTGTCTCCCCAACCCGGAACCAGAGTGCCCGGTCGAATCGCCGCCGGCAACGGATCTTTGGCATTCTGTTCGTTTCCGGCCGAGATAAAGATCTCTACCTCTGGAGCTTCTGGAAGAGCGAGCATGAGCTCGCGATGGGCCAACAAAATCGCTGGTTCTTCAGTCTTGGCTTCTTCATAGCGCTTCTGGAAATCCGTCAGTTCGCCATGGGCCACCAACAGCGCCCGGATTCGGGTTCCCACCAACCGCAAATCCGATGGTCGCACGCCTTCGCGATTCAACCGAACCTCGTCCAGATGCACCATTTCACCGCTCATGGCACGTAACCAGGCAAACTGCGGATCCTCCATTGCCAGATTCAACAACTGGTAGGGTCCATCTACGCGACCATAGGTCTTCTCGTAGATTCGCTTTTCGTAATCCAACAACAACTTGTGGATATTACGCAGATGGCTGGCGATTTCGTTCAACGCGGCTTTGGGCATGTGTTTCCTTCTCTCCCTCGGTTATTCTCTGTGTATCGTACATAGTTCTGGTGAAAAGAGGCGACCATGTTGATATCTCCCCTTCTCCATCACACTCTTCGCCATGATCATGCCAACCTTGCTATCGAGGAAGGCGAGTTGGAAGGCGCCAAACCTGGCGAGCGCATGCTGATAGCCCCGTTCCACATTCACCACTCCGATGATGAGCTCTTCTACGTGCTCTCCGGCGAGATCGGCTTCATCGTTGGCGACGAAGAGTTCATTGCACCCACTGGCTCCGCAGTGCTTGTGCCACAGGGTGCGGTGCATACCTGGTGGAATGCCTCCGAATCGCCATCTCGCTATCTCATGATCATGACGGCGCAGATCGATCGGCTGGTGCAAGCCATTCACGATAAGTACCGATCCGAAGAAGAAATGCAGCAGCTGTTTGCGGATCACGATGCGACGCTCATCGGCTGGAATCGCTGACTCGTGCGCCCGTCATGGATGAACGGGAGGTGGATCGTAGGCAGTTTGACCAATTTTGCGATTGCCGATGAAGAATATCCCCAGCGTGAGCGCCATTGTGATCATTACAATCCGGAACATCATGGTGGTCGATGCATGATCGATCGCCAATCCGCCCAACATTGACCCCGTGATACTCCCCATCCCCACACCCACCATTGCCAGCAGTGCCTGTGCAGTGGCGGCGTTTTCTCGCCCCACCAGGCGGTGCGCCAGCGTGACCGATGCGATGAGGAACATACCGAAGGAGAGTCCGTGCATCACCTGGGCGAGCAGAACCATACTGGTTCCAGTCGCGAATCCAAGCAGGGTAAATCGGAGGATATAAAATCCGAGCGCGGTGTAAATCACATTTCGGGCACCTAGCCGTTTAAGAATGATCGCTCCGAATCCAATCACCGGCAGCTCACTCATCGCGCTGGTAGCGAACGCCAAACCGGCCACACTTGTATCGCCTCCGATACTCTCGATATGCAGCGTGAGGAAGTTGTTGAGCGTGGTGTAACCCACCGAGATCAGGTAGGCGACCAGCAAGAGCAGCAGATAAGGACTACTTCTAGTAACCGCTTGCAAGCCGTCCAGGAGTCGGCGCGGCTGTCGCTCACCTAGCGGTGGGAGCCTCCACGCCACAGTGAATGTGACGAGGAGACAGGCTGCGTAGGCATAGAGAAAGATCGTGGAAAGATCATCGGCCATGATCCTGCCCATGATCAACACCATTACCGTGAAGCCGATAGAGCCAAAAATCCGCAGAACTCCATACGGGGAACCTCCGCGCTCAACCGCGGAGACGGCGTAGGTATCCCACAGACTTGGGATGGGTACAAGCACGACGGCCAACATCGCAATTACGATCAGGAATGGCAAAAACGTTGTGATGCCGGTGAGCAGGAGCGCGATTCCGGCTGCTGCCAACAACACCGACCTCATGATTCGATGGTGGATCCCGAACGTATCAGCCAGAATCCCCCATAGCGGCCCAAGAAACGCTGTCGCGATGGCTGGAAGTGCCATGAGCACTCCCAACTCCAGACCGGAGAATCCGAGGTGACGATAATACAGGGCGTTGAACGGCACGAATGTACCGACGCCAGCGTAGTACCAGAAGTAGCCCGCACCAATGGTGAAGCTTTCCGCGCGAGCCTCGGCACGCATTGCCGAAGAAACTCGAGCCCGTGTAAATCGCATTCTTGACCCAGCTACATGTGGATGAAAAGGACCCGCAACAACCGTAATCTTACCGTGGAATCGCTGGTACTCGGTCAACGACTCCACGATAAGCGGGCAACATCCCTAGATCACACCGATCCATTGCCAGTAAGTTGCACTCATCAGCAGGATGAGTAGATAGCCCACCACCGTGAGCGGCACACCGGCCTTGAAGTAATCCTTAATCTGGAACGTTCCTGTGCCATACGCGAGCATTCCCTGCGGGGACGAAATTGGCAGCAGAAATCCAATGCTGATGACGAACTGCTGGATGAGCACGAACCCGATCGATTGATCGTGCCCAAGTCCCAGAGTTGCGGTAAGCGCGATGAATACGGGAATGAGCGCTGAGGCCAACGATGTAGCAGATGCAAAGCCGAGGTGGATGATGATATTGAATATGGCGACGATCGCGATCACTGCGACCAGAGGATAGTTATCCAACCCCAGCTTGCCGAAGGTACTATCGCTCAGCCAGGCACCTCCGCCACTGTTAAGCAGGACAGTTCCCAATGAAATACCAATTCCGAACACCATAATGGTGCCCCAATTGATCATTGGCTCGGCAGTTTTCCAGCTAAAAATACCGATTCTGGGTACGAGCATGAACGCCACGGCCACCAGGGTGATCGTCGACGAATCGATGGAGTGAACAACATCTTCAGTCGACCAGAAGAAGAGCAAGGCAACCGAGATCGCCATCAGCTTCTTTTCGTTGAGGCTCAACGGACCAAGGTCGGCAAGTTGTTTATCCACCACTTCCCGGCCACCTTCGATGTGATCAACTTCCGGCGTTATCACCATTTTCATCACGAAGAACAGCAGCACACACATCAGAACCGACCATGGCGCCGCGATGAGGAACCAACGTCCCCATGCGACATCTTCGCCGAACGCTTCCTGCAGGAAGCCCACTGCCACCAGGTTCTGCGCTGCAGCGGTCTTGATGCCGATGTTCCAGATCGAAACAGCATGAACCGCAGTGATCACCATCAAGGCACCGAGCTTACTCTCCTTTGGTAGTCCGAATGCCGCCACCATGCCCAGAAGAATCGGAATCACGGCACCAGCCCGCGCTGTGGCTGATGGAACAAAGAACGCCAGCAGCGTTGCGACCAGGATTGCTCCGATCAACACGGCGTTGGTAGATTCGCCCACCAGGCGCAATACCCAAAGCGCGAGGCGGCGATGCAGATTTGTGGCTTGCATTGCGGCTGCAAGGAACAACGCCATGAGCACGAGCGTGTTTGCCGGAGTCGCCAATCCACCCATCGCTTGCCGGAGCCCGGCCGATGTGCCGATGTTCACGGCCTCTTCGGCTCCCGGTGCGGGGGCGAGCCCAATACCCAGTGCAATAAGCGAGGCGATGATGATCGCCGACACCGGGTAGCTCACGGCCTCCGAAACCCACACAATGACGGCGAACGCCAGAATTCCCAATGCGCGCTGCCCGGCAATGCTGAGTCCATCCGGAGTGGGTAGCAGCCAAATAATGGCCAGCACCACAAAAGCGAGTCCCAAAATCAGGAAATTGAAATCGAATTTCTTCTTGTCGTTCAAAACGGCAACTGATTGAGTTTGAGCTTCGGCCAAATCTCTCCTCCTCACATCTATGAGCTCTGGACACGACATCTTCCCTGACACTGAGTATGCCTGCGGCGTTGGGTGGGTACCAGAGGGTTTTTTCCGCATTCCATACCGAAAAACACGGGAAACCTCTCCACACGTTTCGCCGCAATTTCCCGGGACCTGGAATCGGACATATACTCAAAATCAGGTATTCAATAAGAACCATCAGGAGCGTCGCACCTAATGAATATGATTCGTTCTTTTCGATCGGCAGACCCTGCACCACCACACGTGCGACGCGCATTCCTCATTCTTGCCGGGGCCACGGCTGCTTTCGGATTCGCCATGGCGGCGCAGCAAAATATCGTCAGCAACTTTTTCGAGAACGATTTGGGACTCAAGGGGCCGGAGTTCGGCTACATCACTGCAATTCGCGAGATCCCCGGATTCCTGCTGATCTTTCTGACCGCCCTGCTTTATCGACTTTCCTTACCGCATCTGACTGCAGTGGCAATGCTGCTGATGGCGTTCGGATTCGGAATGTTCGGGTTCGCAAACAGTTTCTGGAGCGTGGCGCCGTTCGTGATCATTTCGTCAATGGGCTATCACACCTGGCTGCAAACCCAAACAGCTCTCGGTATGAGCCTCACGGTCGAATCGAAATCGGGTTCCGTACTGGGGAGGCTGGCCGCAATCAATCAGGCTGGCGCTCTGCTGGCGATGGCATTTGTGTTCGTGATGTTTCGCTTTGAACTGCTGGATTTCAAGGGTACCTTCATCGTCTGCGGCATCCTCGGTCTCGTCGCGGCTGCGCTGGTTTTTCGATTCCCGAACATGCACAACGGCGAAATGCTCGAGCGCAAAGCCGAGCGCGAACGCATGGTGCTGAAGAAGGATTACGACCTCTATTACAAACTGAGTCTGCTGGACGGAGCGCGTCAGCAGATATTCTTCTCGTTTGGACTCTGGGTGCTGGTCGATCACTTCAGTCTGGATGTGCCGGCCATCTCGCTCATCATGCTCGTCACCGCCTTTCTCGCGATGATCACCGGACCGTGGATCGGGAGAATGATCGACTTGCACGGCGAGAAGCGGATGCTCGGATACGTGAATATCGCCTACATCGTGGCATTGCTTGGCTATGCGCTCATCGATAACACCGCCACGGCCATCGTTTGCTATGTGATTTATTCGCTCATCCAACCGCTGAGCGCTATGGGTGCTTCGGTGTATTTACGCAAGATCGCGCCTTCGAGGGATGTTGCTCCATCTCTGGCGATGGGTATCACCATGCAGCATGCAGCGGCGATTCTTGTGCCGATCGTTACCGGGTTCGTGCTGAACTTCGTGGGGTATCAGATCCCGTTCCTCGTGGCGAGCGGCTTCGCGCTCATCACGGTGTATATCACCCAGAAGCTGGATCCGAAATCACAGAAATCTGCCGCAAGGATCGCCGAGGAGGAAGCGTTGAAGATCCCTGCCTAAGGGGGTTGCGCAATCCCGACCAGTCCGGTAAGATTTGCTTATCCGATTTGTTGGGTCGGATATAAAATAGATTCCCATGGTGATGTGCGCCCTCTCCCACCCACACGAGCGCATGTTGCCGATTACCCACCCGGGAATCGCGCATCGATGTGGCAGAATCCGCAAACGAGGGCCAGTGAGCCGAACTTCTACCTCCTCGTACGGCTTCCCCCTCTCAGGATTCTGCCTCTCGATGACCACTCCAGCGGTCTA
>JAFAEA010000276.1 GCA_023424355.1 Chloroflexota bacterium
TCGATTGGTGCCAGCCCTGCCCGCGAGCAGCGCGCCATGACCCCGGCGGAGAGAGAACTGCAGCTCATTGAACGCGCGCAAAAGGATCCTCACGCGTTCTCTCCGCTGTACGACACCTATGCCGATATGATCTGGCGATTCGCCATGAGCCGTGTTCGGGATCCCGAGCGGGCTCAGGATATCACCAGTCAAACTTTCGTTAAGGCGATCAGATCCCTACCGGGATTTCGACCCAAACTCCAGGGAGAAGGTACCAGCTTCCCCGGATGGCTGATGATGATCGCCCGTAACACGATCATCGACGAGCAACGAAAACATCGGCCAACTGCAGATATCGAGCATCCCGGCATCGCGCCACAACTCGCGGTCGAGGCGACACCGGAGAGCATCGCTATCCAACGAGATGAGCAACAACGTGTACGCGCGGCGATTGCGCAACTCAACCCTCGGCAACAGCGGATGGTTGAGCTCCGAATCGCCGGATACAGCGGTCAGGAAATCGCCGATATCATGGGCCTCTCGCTCAACGGCGTGCGAACTGCCCATTCCCGCGCATACAAGAAACTACGCGATCTCCTCACGGATGACATCGGATAAGGGAGCACGGATCATGACGTCTTCACAGCACAATTCAGACGAACGGGATCTGCTCGATTTTGCCGATGCCGTCTCCGCGGGCGAGAATCCGCAGCCAGTTACGGATCTGGAGCTCACCTACCTGCATGTTCACCAAGCGATGCAGGGAACAGGTGCCGCCATTCCATCGACCACCAAGCAATCAACCTGGGAGGACGTAATGTCCACAGTCACTCTTGCACCGGATACTCCGGTGCGTAACAGAACACGCAGAACGCAGCCCCGTCCGTTGGCGGCATTCCGGCCAAAACGCCTGCAGTGGACTCCGCTGGCGTCCATCGCGGCGGCGTTGCTGGTGATCCTCGCCAGCTTTGGCATGTGGTTCACTTCTGGCCGTGAAGAACCGCCGATTCCGCCTGTTGAACCGAGGCAAGTCGCTGGACTCACTCCAGGCGAACTCCTGCAAATTGCCACGCCGACTCAGTCGTTCGCGTGTGATTTCACTCATGACATGCCAATACTCTCTGCCTCTGAGTCATTGCCTATCGAAGGCACCTATCTGGTCTGGCAAGAGGGTGGCGATCTGATTCTCCGGTGCGAAGACGAAGTCGGGGAAATCGTGCTGGCAAGCGGCATTTACAATGCTGGACCAGTTGAAGGCATACCCGGAACAGTGACGGTTTACATGCTGGAGGAGGGATCAACCGACATTTCCGGCGGACACTCTGTTTACATCAACATCACCACGGGCGATTCCTTTACCACGGGCAACATGAATACCGATCGAGGATTCTTCCAGCAATCATGGGGAGATTACCAGTCGGGGCCGTTCCTCTTTGTAAACGACGAGGATGGTTACCTGGTGATTCTCGACACTCGCACCATGACTGCGACACCAATCGGAGAACTGTTTGGAGAGAACACTCCTGAATCGTTCAACCTGCTGAGCAGTGTTTCCGATGACAATTCGACCATGGCGATCATGCTGGGAGATCAAGACGCTGCGAATTCCGGTCGAGATCCAATGCCGTCCTATCGAGCCGCTGATATCGGTGCCGAAGGTGACGTGCTTCTCCTGAACACGGAATCTGGCGAAACCCATTGGCTAACAGTGCCCACCGAAGAATCCGAGAATTTGACGCAGATTTCACTCTCGCCAGATGCATCGATGCTGGCAGTCTCTATTGCTCCCGCTTCAGATGGCATGATGGCCTCTGAGGAACGCATCATGATCGTGAGTACCGAGGATGGAGCCATTCTCGCCGAATCTGAGTACTTCGAGTCATTCGATACAACAACCTTCTGGGCCGATTCAGGATTGGTGGTGCAAACACAAAGCAACCTTCTGCTTGTCCCCTTCGACGGCACAGACATACAAACTCTGTACAACCTCGACAGCGCCACGGGTATTCAAGGACTTCTGCCAACACTCGATCCAAATGTCTTTGTGATCACATCCGTCGAATGCGAAGGCGAATGCCGACTCGCAGATTCAACCGTGAATGTTGTTGCTGTCGATATCAGCACTGGTGAAACCACGGCCTATTCTGGCCAAAACGTGGCAGCCATGACGTGGATAGAGAAAGCAAACCTTCTGTTGATGTCCGACCCATCGGTCGATTCCACAGAATTGACGACATTTACTGCAATTGATCCTGTAAGTGGAGACATTGTCGCGGAGTTCGATGGTATTCCAGGCATCGGCCTCATCGAACGCCAGACGCCGCTCATCGGTGCCCAATCGATCGGAATCAGCTCCGATGGCGAGACTGTAGTTGTGGCAATCGGAATGCAATACATGATCGAGCTGAAGTCAGATGGCACAACACATTCTGCACGTTTGCTTCCTGCTCCTGGTCGATGGGCCGAAGAAGGAACTCTCAACTCGACGGCCGCAGTATTCCTCTCTGCCGATGGTACCCAACTCTCCGCCATGTCACAGCAGAGTGAAGATGGAACCCGGTACCTGCTGGATCTCACGGATCCGGAAGCCGAATGGGTGACGGTGGAAACCACCACTCCGGGCGGTGGCGGATACATTCTCTTCGTGGAAGGTGTCCCCGCAGACTAACCAACTGCTATAGACTCACCAAGATGTGGCCCGGTGTGAACCGGGCCACATCTTGATTAAGGAAACAGATTTTGCCTAAACATCATCGTTTTCGGCTTATCCTGGTGCTGTTGATCGGTGTGCTTCTCCTCGCCGCCTGTGGCAACGACAACGCCAGGGATAAGAACGTGTACACGCTCACAGAACTGGAAGCGGCCATTGATGACCGCTTCGACGAGTATAAATGGCCGCCCGGCTTCAACATCTCTGCCGATACGATCTTCGAGAATTTGGACTTCCCGACAGGGTCATACATCGAAATTCTCGGAGAATACACATATCTTGGCACTTGGCACACGTGCGCCTGGGAAATCACATTGCTGCAAGCGGTGTATTCGGATGATCAGACATTGGTAGATACCAGCATGTATCAGCTCGTTGAATTCGGTCAGAACCACAGCCCCATTGAAAGCGATGAGCATAGCAAAGAGTACAAACGACAGATGTACAACAGTGCAGTCAACGGTAACCCCGCCGACCTCCAATTTTGGGTCAGCAACAACTGCGGCTTTCTTTCGCCCTATATTGAGATTTCTGACTGAGTGTTGGAACCAATGTTCCCCGTTGGCTTTGGAGAACGCAGATAAAAGCGTTGGCACCGTGGCTCTTTTGGTCGTTCCACAGGGCCGATAAACCGCGTCCGGCATGGTACGGGGGGGGGGTCATCTCCCCCACCAAGTGGCAGATAAGGACCCACTCCGTTTCTCGCTGCGCTCGGCCTGACTGCCCCGCTACCGCCCCAACCGACCGAAGAACCCGGGCACAGGGCCCGTGGCCTACTTCTGGAGGGCTTTCAGTTCGTCGGAGAATTCATCGATATCGCGGAAGTCGCGGTAGACGCTGGCGAAGCGGATGTAGGCGACTTCATCGACCTTACGTAGTTCCGTAAGTGTGATCTCGCCGATCTTGCTGCTGGGTACTTCTTTCTCGCCCAGGGCCATGGCCTTCTGCTCGATGGTGGAGATCAGCTGATCAAGCGTCATTTCGCTCACTGGACGTTTGGTGAGGCTAATCCGCAAGCTGTTACGGAGCTTATCCGGATTGAACTCCTCGCGGCGTCCATCCTTCTTCACCACCATGGGGGTGAGGGCTTCCACGCGCTCGTAGGTGGTGAAGCGTCGCTTGCAGGCCTCGCATTCGCGGCGTCGACGAATCGCCTCGCCGCCGTTGATATCGCGGCTATCTACTACCCGAGTGTTATCGCTATTGCAGAATGGGCATTTCACGGGCGTAAATCCATGGTTCAAACGAACGCAA
>JAFAEA010000303.1 GCA_023424355.1 Chloroflexota bacterium
GACTTCCAGCTCGCCGCTGTGATCAAGGGTATCGATACCGGTGTGTACGATTCCATCAAGAGCGTGCAGGATGACACCTTCGAGGGCGTTATCCACAACCTCGGTATCGCTGATAGCGGTATCAGCCTCGGTGCGATCCACAGCAGTGTTTCTGAAGAAAACCTCGCCATCATCGAGGCTTACTCCGCCGCTATCTCCTCTGGCGATCTCGTGCCGCCGGTGGACGATGACACCCTGGCTGCATTCGAGCCAGTAAGCCCGGATGCCATTCCAGGTGGCGACGCCAGCCCGGCTGCGAGCCCGGAAGCAAGCCCGGCCAGCTAACCTACCAGTCACTCTACTGGGTGCGGATGGATCATCCGCACCCACCACAATGCCCATGGAAACAACAACAACGAAGGCGAATTCGCCCTCCAGTAGCATCGAGTACGCCATTCGCATGCAGGGCATCGTGAAGCGATTTCCCGGTGTGGTGGCGAATGATGGTATCGACCTGCTCGTAAAGCCCGGCGAAATTCATGCGCTGCTCGGCGAAAACGGTGCCGGCAAATCCACCCTCATGAATATCCTCTTCGGTCTCCACTCGGCCGATGAAGGAACAATTGCCGTAAACGACAAGGTCGTGAGCTTCAACGGCCCACGCGAGGCAGTTCAGGCTGGACTGGGCATGGTGCATCAGCACTTTATGCTGATCCCCAAATTCACCGTTACGGAAAACATCATTCTCGGAAACGAAGGTCCACAATCTGTTCTGGACCGCAAGGAAGCATCCCGACGCGTTCGGGAGATCAGCGAGACCTATGGATTGCTGATTGATCCGGATGCCAAGGTAGAATCGCTCACCGTTGGCTTGCAGCAGCGAGTCGAGATTCTGAAGGCCCTGTATCAGGGCAGCCGAATCCTGATTCTGGATGAGCCAACTGCGCTTCTCACACCGCAGGAAATTGAGGATCTGTACGAAATTCTCAATCGCCTGAAGGCCGATGGCACCACGATTATTTTCATTACGCACAAACTCAAGGAAGTTGCCGCCGCCAGTGATCGAGTTACTGTCATTCGCCGCGGCAAAACCATTGGCGAACGCATCACATCCGAAACCACCGGCCAGGAATTGGCCGATTTGATGGTAGGGCGAGGTGTGAGCCTTTCGGTGGAACGAACCCCGGCGAATCCAGGTCGAGTCATCCTCTCGGCAAAGAATCTGGAAGCAAAACCATATCACGGTCACAAACCACTCCGCATCGAGAACCTGGAGCTACGCTCCGGGGAGATTCTGGGTATCTGCGGTGTGGAAGGCAACGGCCAATCCGAGTTGGTTGAAGTTCTCTCCGGGTTGCGCGATATCGATTCCGGCAGCCTCACAGTAAACGACAAGGATGTTTCCAAGGGAGATCCCAACGATTTCCGTGCTGCGGGGCTCAGCTACATCCCCGAAGACCGACATCATCGCGGCCTGGTGCTGGATTTTCCGCTCTGGGAAAACGTATTGCTCGGCAACATGCAAGGGCCTCCCTTTGTAAGTGGCGGCATCGTGAAGAAGCGCGTCGCCCAGTCGCAAACACGTCAACTCATGAGCGATTACGATGTGCGCGCACCATCGCCAAACACTGCTGCGCGCTCGCTCTCCGGTGGTAATCAGCAGAAGCTGATCATCGCGCGCGAGCTTTTCCGCAATCCGGATGTGTTGCTGGCCATTCAGCCGACTCGCGGTCTGGATGTGGGTGCCATCGAGTTCGTGCACAAGGAGCTGGTTCGCGTACGCGATGAAGGCAAGGCCGTGTTACTGCTAAGTTATGACCTCGATGAAATTATGGATTTGAGCGACCGAATTGTGGTGCTCAGTGATTACAGCATCGCCGGTGACTTTGTTGCCGGTGAGGTTACCAGAAATCACCTCGGATTGCTGATGGGAGGACGTCAGAACGATGACACAGTCGCGGATTAACTCCTCCACCATCTTCAGCGTTGCGGGGTCGATTGGCGCCGTGCTGGTTGCTCTGCTACTTGGCGGACTGGTAATGCAGGCATCGGGTGCGAATCCGTTTGAGGCCTATAAGGCTCTGATCGATGGTGCACTCGTGGGCAAGCGAGCCATCGCCGAAACACTGATCTATTCGGCACCGCTCATTTTGGGCGGTTTGGCATTCGCACTCTCCTCGCGAGCCGGGTTGTTCAACATCGGTGTCGAGGGACAGCTTATTACCGGTGGATTCATCGCGGCACTCGTTGGCGCGTGGGACCTCGGTCTCCCAGCGCCTCTCTACGTGCCGCTGGCGCTGCTGAGTGGCGCAGTTGGTGGTGCAATCTGGGGTTTCATTCCCGGCATTCTCAAGGCCAAGACCGGAGCGCATGAGGTGATCACCACCATCATGCTCAACTATCTGGCCATGCGCATCATCACCTATCTCTGCCTCCGGCAGGACGATGTTCTCCCAGTGGATCCCAGCTACATCGCGACCAATAAGGTTGTGGATGCTGCCAAACTGCCACTGCTTATGCCACCAACGCGACTTCACCTCGGTATCGTGATCGCTATCGTTGCGGCAATTGTGCTGTGGTACGTGCTCTTCAACACCCGGTTCGGATACAACGTTCGCGCTGTGGGATTGAGTAAGGGAGCATCGAGCTACGGCGGTGTGAAATGGGGAGCTACCATCGCGATTGCGATGGCGCTCGCCGGTGCCCTCGCGGGCCTCGCCGGTGCTGGCGAATCGCTCGGACTCCATGGTCGCCACTGGGCGACAGCTCCAGGCTATGGATTCACGGCCATCGCAGTTGGTCTCGTCGGTCGCAACCACCCCATCGGTGTGATCTTTGCCGGACTTCTCTTCGGTGCGCTGAATGCTGGTGGACCATCCATGCAGAGTGCCGATGTATCCAAGGAAATCGTGCAGTTGATTCAGGGCTTCATCATCCTGGCCGTGGCCGCGTTGGAAGTTAGCAACCGCCTACCGGCTATTCGCAGCAGAATGGCGCGTCGTTCGGCGGCACAGAAAGCGGGAGCATAGCGATATGGAAGATTTCTTCACGCTCGATCTGCTCACCCGCATTCTCCGGGTGAGCACTCCACTCATCTTCGCAGCGCTGGGCGGTCTCATCTGTGAGCGCTCCGGTGTGATCAATATCGCACTCGAGGGCCTCATGCTCATCGGTGCCTTCTTTGCAGTTGCCGGAACCTACTGGACCGGGAATGTGTTCTTCGGCTTGCTGATTGGTATTGGATGCGCGGTGCTCGGATCGCTCATCCATGCGATTTGGAGTATTACCTTCCGGGGCGACCAAATCGTGGTCGGTACCGCGGTAAATCTCATCGCGCTCGGACTAACCGCTTTCCTCGTGAAATCGATTTGGGGACAAGCCGGTGGTAGCGAACGCGTACACAGTTTGCCGAGATTTTGGGGAATGAGCATTCTGGTGCCAATCGCCTTCCTGGCAGTCCCGCTGGTGGCGTTCTTCCTCTTCCGCACAAAACAGGGCCTGCGCCTGCAAGCCTGCGGTGAACATCCGCAAGCGGCTGTGAGTGCTGGTATCGACATCACGAAATATCGCTATCTTGCGGTGATGGCCAGCGGTGTCCTCGCGGGACTCGGTGGCGCGTACCTGAGCGTGGGTAACCTGAACTACTTCACGTTGGATATGACCAACGGTCGCGGCTTTATCGCACTCGCCGCGGTGATTCTGGGCGGCTGGAGTCCGTGGGGCGCTCTCGGTGCGGCACTGCTCTTCGGTGCAGCCGAAGGAATTCAGGTTCAAGGCCAAAGCACGCCAGGGTTCCCAATCTCCAGCGATTTGCTGGTGGCATTGCCATACATCGTGACGCTGATCGCCATCACCTTGTTCGTGAAGGCGCGGTCTGGTCCGGCAGGACTCGGCGCCCACGCCACGACGAGCTAGGTCGCTGCACATTGGAATAGACAAGTAAACGCCTCCTGTACGCTAGAATCACCGTACAGGAGGCGTTTTATTGATTGATCTCATCACCGATAACTTCGAGGACATCCGCGCAGGAGATTGATGTCGACACGGTGTTGGTCTGAAGACAGTTCCTGGTTCCCTGGAGCACCCCCCGTCCTCATTGACTCGCACCTCATTCTCTACCAAACTACTGATATTCGACCGCCTCTGGCGCCAACACCGCCAGCACATTCGGAGCAGTCACCATGGTCATGAGCAAGATGGTGGGCGCAAGCGTCCGCCGCAAGGAAGATCCCCGGTTGATTACCGGTTCATCCACCTATGTAGACGATCTCAAAATCCCCGGAATGTTGCATGCTGTTATCGTACGCAGCATCGAACCACACGGCACCATCACGGGATACGACACCGAGACCGCGAAAGCGATGCCAGGTGTGGTGGCCGTGTACACCGGCGAAGATCTCGAATCGCTCTTCGCAAATGTCGCTACAGAAGCCGTTGGCGAAGGCGACGAGGGTGAAGAGGATGGCAAGATTCCGAAGCCGCCTGTTTCCCCACTTGCTCAGCAAACCGTGCGCTATGTCGGTCATCCAGTAGCGATGGTGGTGGCGAAAACACGAGCAGAAGCTGTTGATGCCGCTGAAATGGTGATGGTGGATATCGATCCCCTCCCGGTCCTCACCGATATCTACGAGGCCATGAAGGACGATGCTCCTCGCCTCTATGCCAACGTGCCAAACAACATCGGGGCGAAACACGGCGGACATCGCGGTGGCGATGTAGATGCAGCTTTCAGCGAGGCGAAGTGGACCATCAAGGAAGTCATCCACAACCCGCGACTCAATGCCGTGCCGATGGAAGGTCGCGCTGTCGCTGCGCAACCGGATCCAGTCCATGGGCTCACCGTGTGGACCAGTACCCAGGCTCCCCACTGGAATCGCAATGCCATCGCCGGGGCGCTTGGTCTCAGTCAGGCCAAGGTGCGAGTGATTGCACCAGAAGTCGGTGGTGGATTTGGTCAGAAAATCGGTGCCTATTACGAGGACTATCTGATTGCCGCGGCCGCACACAAACTCAAGCAACCGGTGAAGTGGATCGAGACCCGATCCGAGAACATGCTCGCCAGCAGCCACGGCAGAAATCAAATCGCCGAAGTTGAGGCGGCCATGGCTGAGGATGGCAAAATCACGGCTCTCCGCTGTCGGATTCTGGTGAATGCAGGAGCATGGCCAAAGGGCCTCGATCTCGGCAACTCCACGTTCATCATGTCCACCGGATGCTACGATATCCCAGCCATCGATTACAACGTGCTCACGGTGTACACCAACACTGGCGCCAACGGAGCCTATCGCGGTGCCGGCCGACCAGAAGCCGCATTCTACATCGAGCGCATTGTGGATCTGTTGGCCAGTGAATCGGGATTGGATCCGGTAGATATCCGTCGCAAGAACTTCATTCAGCCCGATCAGTTTCCATTCGATACTCTTGCTGGTCCGCAATACGATAGCGGTGACTACGACAAGCCGCTGGACAAGGCAATTGAGGAGATCGATTACGCCAATCTCCGTGCCGAACAGAAGCGACTGCGCGAAGAGGGCCGATACATCGGCATCGGCTTCGCCAGCTATGTCGAAATCTGCGGCTTTGGTCCTTTCGAGAGCAGCACTGTTCGTGTGGAACCAGGCGGTCAGGTGAGCATCTTCACTGGCATTTCGCCGCACGGCCAGGGACAGGAAACGACGTTCGCCCAGATGGCAGCCGACGTTATCGGTGCCGATTTCGATGCCGTGGTCGTGCATCACGGCGATACCGCCAACACCCCAGCCGGTAACGGCACCATGGGTAGCCGTGGGCTCGCAGTCGGTGGTGCCGCGTTGATGGCAAGCCTCCGCAAGATTCAGGAGAAAGCCAAGGCCATCGCCGCGCATATTCTGGAAGCCTCTGTGGAAGACATCGAAGTGGAGGATGGCAAATTCCGCGTGAAGGGTGTGCCGGATACCGGTGTCACCCTCACTGAGATCGCCGCACTCGCCTACAGCGGTGGACTGCCGAACGACATGGAAGGCGGTTTGGAGACCACCGATTTCTTCCGACCAAGCGGAACCACCTTCCCGTTCGGTACGCACGCCGCAGTGGTGGAAGTCTTCCCGGAAACCGGCGAAGTGAAGTTCCTCCGATACGTTTCCGTGGACGATTGCGGTCCAATCATGAGCCCGGTATTGGTGACCGGTCAGGTTCACGGTGGTTTGGCACAGGGAATCGGTCAGGCACTGATCGAGGAGATGCACTACGACGATAACGGCGAACTTCTGAGCGGCACCCTGAACGATTACGCTATGCCGCGCGCCAGCAGCTTCCCGACGTTTGAGACGCATCACACCACCACACCTACCTATATCAACGAAATGGGTGTAAAGGGAATCGGTGAAGCAGCCACCATCGGTGCAACACCTGCCACGGCCAATGCAGTGATCGATGCGTTGGCACCGTGGGGAATCAGCCATGTCGATATCCCGATGACACCGCAAAGAGTCTGGAAGGCGATTCAGCAGGCAGAAGCGTCACGCGCGGCCGATTAGACCTCACAGTTCACGCAAATTCACAAACGATCGGCCAGAATGGCCGATCGTTTGTGTTTCCCGATACACTTGGGAATCGTGAAAATCCATGCACGCCATGCTCAACGGGGAGCAGTGGCGAATCGTGGATGCACTTGCGAGACGACGATGCCGATTCAAAACGCCGCCCTACTATTCTTCTTCGTTATTAGCCCACTTGGAATCGTGCCGGCCATGCTGGCAGCGCTGAAGAATGTCGACCCTTCCCGGCATCGACGCATCATCGTTCGAGAGTGCCTCATCGCGCTCGGTATCATGCTGATATTCATGTTCTTCGGTCAGGGACTGCTGAACATGCTCAGCATCTCGCTTTCGGCGATGACTGCAGCTGGCGGTGTGATGCTGATGTTGATTGCGCTGCGACTGATCTTCCCGACTCAGGAAAAGAATGTGCGCGTAGAGATCGATGAAGAGCCATTCGTGGTGCCGATCGCGATTCCCTATATTGCCGGTCCATCGATTCTCGCCACCGAGCTCCTGATGATTGCGCAGGAGCCGGACCGCTGGCCCGTATGGCTTGGTGCGGTGCTCATCGCCTGGGTGGCTACCCTGGTGATTCTGTTCCTCGGATCCGACCTTCGACGCATCCTCGGGGATCGTGGACTGATGGCCATGGAGCGCCTCATGGGCATGATTCTGGTGCTCATTGCCACCCAGATGCTGCTGAACGGTCTGGTTGAAACACTCAAGGAAGCAGGGATCTAGCGGCTTCTCCGCAAGATCAGGGCGGTTCTGGCAGGAATCTTCACCATACCGCTTGTCCAACCAATGGGTGTACCGAGATCTCCGTACTTCTCATCTCCAGTTGAGAGTTCGATCGTCCAGTCTTCGTCGAGCTCCGTGCTGGTCTCGGGGCCAAAGTTGGCCAAAAGAAGCAGCTCAGAATCCTCACTCCAACGACGTACAGAGATTAATTCGGCTCCCAGTGCTGTAGCCGCCGTGCAGGAGCGATCTCCACCTCGTAGGGCCCCCTCTGTTTTGCGCAAGGCAATGAGATCGCGATACAGGTTGTACATCCCGTAATGGCGCTCGCGTTCATCCAGCTTGAGCTTTGACCCCCAAAAGGTAGAGCCCGCCTGCGGATCGGGAATTGAATCGCGCAGTTCGGCATCGCCGAAAGCACCAAACTCCCGGAACTCTCGCCGCCGACCTTCCGTCACCAGCTGGCCGAGTTCCTCTGGCATATCGGTGAAGAAACAGAATGGTGTGCTGGCCGCGAACTCCTGCCCCATAAAAATGAGCGGCGTCTCGGGCGCGAACATCATCAGCGCGCTCGCGACCTTGTATCGATCCTGATTGATGACGTGATGCAGACGTTCACCGAAAGGTCGGTTGCCGACCTGATCGTGATTCTGCAGGCAGATCACGAACGCGTGACCGGGATCGTCATCGTTGACCGCGTATTCGAGTCCGCGTCGGAGAGTGGTGGGTCCGAATCCGTTCTGGATGGTATTGGCAATGGTGAGTGTGGTGCCGCCGTAGTGCTTAAGCCACATCTCCTTGTCGTTGGTGAGATGAACCCGCATTTCGTGGTGGAAGTCATCCGCCCAGGTGCCATCCATCCCCTCGCCTCCGCGATCCACAGATCGGGCGCGCCGAATATCGTGGCGACCATCCTCGGCATAGAGCAGAATCGTTCGTTCTCCGGCCAGTGCGCGAGCGCGTTCTCCGATTTCCTGGATGATGTGCTTTGGGGATTCATCGACCATCGCATGGGTAGCATCGAGCCGGAAGCCATCGACATGAAACTCGGAGATGAAATAGTTGATGTTATCCACAGCCCATTGGCGCACCATCTCGCTGTGAGGCCCATCCCAATTGAGGGCCGGCCCCCAATCGGTGGTGTGGCTTTCACTGAGATAGTACGGACTGTACCGGCCGGTGTAGTTCCCTTCCGGACCGAAGTGGTTGTAGACCACGTCCAAAATCACCGCCAAACCATGCTTGTGGGCGGTGTCAACGAAGCGTCGCATCTCATCGGGATGGCCATAGTAGCTGGCCGGCGCAAAGTGGTAGACGCCATCGTAGCCCCAGTTGCGGTTGCCAGGACATTCGCTCACTGGCATGATTTCCAGCACCGTGACACCGAGTTCTTTCAGCTGGGGAAGCTGTTCGATCAGCGCATGCCAGGAGCCTTGCTCGGTATACGTGCCCACGTGCATTTCGTAGATGATCGCTTCATCGGCGGGAATACCCTTCCATTCGAAATCCGACCAGGTGAACTGGTTCGGATCGATGACCTCAGACCTGGCGTGAATACCTTCCGGTTGACGGCGGCTGTAGAAATCCGGTGTTTCGGGCTCGTCGCCAGGAAGAAATGCGTAGCGCGATCCGGCGCCGGCTTGACTATCTATCGCGCTCCACACGCCACGATCATCAGCAATCATCTCATGGGTGCGTTCGCCGGCATCGTCGGCGATTACGACTCTCACCTTGTCATGATCCGGGGCCCAAACGGCGAACTCCACCCCATCCGGGTGCATGTTCGCGCCGAGCGTCATCTTCCAGTTCGTGGTCATTATTCGTCTCCATCTCGATAGAGCACGGCCAATGGCATGTGAGCGAAGAGCGCGGTCACATCGCCGGCGTCCTTGATTTTCGACAGGTTGCCCAGCAAATCGTGCCAGCCATCCGTCGGTACCGATTGCCCAAGTTGAATCGATGTGTCCTGCCAAAGATCAGCATTACCGAAGAGTTCGGCACCGTTGGCCAACAGATACGTGAGCCGCGGTACGACCACCATTAGCTGCTGATTTTCATGCTCGCGCATCCAGGCAATGACGTGATCCGATGCCGGCCCATTCACTCGGAGAGCAGTGTAGGTGCCACCCAGATACAGATCTGGATTGGTGTTGCGATGCTGTAGCGACGCTGCCGTGATCAACTGCTTCAACGCCCCGAAATGGCGATCAGAGATCAGTTCCCGCATTGGCGCCTCACCTTGCAATGTGACGAGACGGAGATCGTAGTCCACCGCGCGGCGGTTATCGGGATCGACGAGGCTGTCATCGAAGAATTCGGTGCCCTGATAGACATCCGAAATACCCGGCGATGCCAGTTTCATGACCTGCTGACTGAGCGCGTTCGCGACGGCTGATTCGCGTTGCTCGGCCACGAATGAATCGAAATCGGCCAAAAACGCGCGATTGCGTCGTTTGTTGAGCACGCCTGCGATGAAATCACGCAGGGCGGTTTCATACCCCTCGTCCGAATTGACCCAGTTGCTAAATCGTCCAGCCTCGCGCACGACCTTCAGCATGTATTCCTGCATGCGATTCAGATACTGCTCATCGATGCCGCTGCTGCCTGTCATCGGCCAGGTGCCGACGAGTGTTTGATAGAGCACCCACTCATCCACCCGATGCGGTGCGAGAGCGCCCTCCAGCTTCACCTTGAACTTGCGGTTGAGTCGAGTCCAGCGGTTGATTCCGGCACGCCATTCGGTGGGTCGCTCGCTCAGCACGCTGATCGCAGCGCGAACATCCTCCGATCGCTTGGTATCGTGCGTGGAGCTATTCACCATGCTTCGCGGCCAGTTCTGCAATCGCTCTTCGTTTTGGCGATGGAACTCGGCGACCGATGTGCCAAACTTCGCCGGATCGCCACCGACCTCGTTCAGGCTGGTGAGCCGATTGAACCGATAGAAGGTGGTGTCTTCC
>JAFAEA010000354.1 GCA_023424355.1 Chloroflexota bacterium
ACCGCATCGAGTTCCTCGCCGCCAATGGTGACAGTGCCGAGCAACGGGGTGAGCTGGTTATCGTGATCGTAGTAATCACGCGGCTTCACATTGATGTACCACAGCACCTTGCCCTGGTTCGGATCGAGAGCAACCAGGCAGTTGGCATAGTTGTTCATGCCACGGCGGCTTTCGCCACTTGGGAACTCCTCGGTGCCCGGGAACGGACCAGCGTTGCCGATACCCATGTAGAGGACGCCGGTTTCAACATCGATGGAAGGCGGATACCAAAGGCCGCCACCGCTGTTGACGCGGAAGTTGCCCCAGAGATCCTCTTCTACGGTGTCCCAGTTCCAGCGCTCGACACCGGTTTCCACTTCGAGGCAGTACACAACGCCATTGGCGCCGCCACCGTAAATGCCCTTGGAGTTTCCGCCCGGTTCTGTCGATACGATCACATAGCCATCGTAAATTGCCGGCGCCATGGTGATACCAATGGTGCTGTGATAGGAAAGTCGATTCTTCCAGATCAGCTCACCAGTTTCGGCATTAAGCGCAAAGACTTCTGCAGTATCGCCAGCTACGCCCACAAGAATGCCGTAGCCTACTGCTACACCGTTCGGACCGTAGGTCGAGACATTCTGCTCGTACGCCCAGATAACTTCACCGGTTTCGCGGCTGAGGCACTGTACCGTGGCCGAGTTATCGATGATGTAGATGCGATCACCCTGCACCACCGGATTCGATGTAATGGCACCAAATGGGGAGCTCGCCATGAGCTTATATTCCCAAGCAACACCCAATTCGGATACGTTGGAGGATTCAATCGTGGAGCCGACAGCGTTACGGGTGGACGCGTAGTCGTGCTGTGCCATTGGCCAGTCGTTGGCGAACTCCTCGATTTCGGGGGGAATTGTCGGCAATACGCCGGCAACTGGCGACGCCGCGGGTGTTGCATCCTGCGCGAAAACAGGCTTGCCAACCGCCATCATCCCTGTGGCTCCGAGAATCGCCGCTGCACTGGCACCAATCGCCTTGCGACGATCCGTTTTGTTGTTCAACAGATCAGACATCTGCTTCTCTCCTCTTTTGAGACACATTTGCGTGTCTCATTGCATGTGCGCGCATAGACCTTGCCGCTCTGCAGCTTCGGCCCAAATAACGACATTGTGTCGACGCAATGACTCTATAAGAACATACAAATTCTGACAATAGGCAATTTCATTTAGGGAGATCCATGATTTGAACATCACGGGTTCAAATAGAACCTTTCTTCGAGGAATCAGTGACAAATTTCCGCTATACTTCCGCCAATATGGGAGACATCAATATGGCCGAAACGTTGATTGAGGAGACAGCGCGTCGTTCGCCGACCTCAAATGCCAGCACATTCCGAACACGTAAGCGGATTCAGGATGCATTTCTTGAACTGGCTGAAACCACCAATTTTTCCGATATCAATGTCAAATTGCTGACCCACGCAGCAGGGCTCAATCGCACCACCTTCTATCTGCACTACGGCGATGTTTCCGAATTGGCGGAAGAAACGATGGCAACGTTGATTGATGAGCTGGATGTCGGTGGCAAACTTTTGGCCCAGGGCATGAGGGCCGACGATCCGAACTGGCAAGAATCATTCTTTCACGCTATCGCCTCGCGCCCGGTGCTCTACCGTCGGCTACTGGCAAACCCGGAATCGAGTCCGCTTGCCGGTCGCATCATGGCGTTGCATATGCGGAACATCAAGGCTATCTGGCGAACATATGGGATTGCGTTTGACCCGGAAGACCCCAAATGGCGGCTCCGCGTTCGCTTCGCGGCGGGTGGTACCTACGAGCTCTCACTCCAGTGGCTGGAGGACGACATGAATATGCTTCCGGAAGTGATCTGTGCGCATTGCCTCGATCTGATTCTGCACACGGCAAAAGGGTTGGACTGAGGCTCAATCAGTCTTCAAACCACCAATCGAGATATTGCAGCGGCATGCGATACGCCTTTTGCGATTTGCCATCGGTCGGCACTGCGCTTTCCAATGGCCACGATGTGTGATCGTTGATACCGCGCGAGATGCGACTCAGTTTGGAGAAATCGGCGCGTACTTGCGGAGCGGTTCGCGGGGTGGCATCTACCACATCGTGGAAGTTGACCGGAGCATCCGGAGTTTCGCGCAGGAATTCCATCAGCCGGCCAATCACCTCGTTCTGGAGCGTATCGCGGAGTTCCCTGATCTCCTCCCGGGTCCACTCCTCGACGTCGCCTGAGAAACTATTCTGAGTCTGGGCATTTTCGATGTGTTGGGAAGTTTCGGAGCTGGATTGCGGTGGCCAGGGGTCGTGTGCGAACTCGTGCATTGGTCGTTCGGTGGAATCGCGTTTCCCGGCAACCCAAAGAATTGCCATAATCGCCAACACGGCCATACCGACGATGGTTGCCAGAAACACCAGCCCTCGCACAAGCATGTGCAGCAATCGCTTCATTCTCTTCCCCTTACCCATTCGCAGGATTCAGATACTTCAGTGTAGCAAGTTCGCCGAAAACGCGGGAACTCCGCCCTGGTTGCCCAGAACGGAGTTCCCTTTCCCACCGTGTTCCGCACGTTACTCCACGGTCAAAGTACCCTGCATACCGGATTCCCGGTGACCAGATACCGAGCAGTAGTAGGCATATGTTCCGGCCGGCAGATTGACAACAATCTCGCCAGAACCGCCACCTGCAAGCATCTCGGTTGCGAAATCAGTGCCTTCGATCACAAGGTCGTGCTGAAGATTACCGTGATTTGTCACGGCAATCGTAACCTCGGTATCCGCACTGATTGTGAGTTCCGATGGCTCGAACGCCAGATCGACGGCGCTGACGTGCTTGAGCGTATCGGAATCCTCACCCGCCGCTTCTGGTGTTGCACCGGGTTCAGCGAGGGCCACTTCACCGGTAGCACCCAGCTTGTAGGCGATGACCGTAGTATTCACGCCCGGAAGCGGATCGGGAGAATCAGACGAGGCCGCAATGAAGCTTCCGCCCGGTACTAGCAGCATATCGCCCGCGACCGCGAATGGCGCATTCAGGCCGGCGCTTGTTTGGGAGCGCCATACCTCGGAACCATCCGCGATGTTGTACCCACGCGCGATACCATCCAGGGTGCCGATAAACACGACATCGTTGGCGATGGTTGGGCCAGGTCCGTTCGTACCGGAGGCGATTTCTGTGTTCCAGAGGTACTCACCGGTGGCGCCATCCAGCGCGATCAACTCGGTGGTTGCAGTGCTGAGCGCGCCGAAATCGGCCGTGGCTTCAGTAGC
>JAFAEA010000007.1 GCA_023424355.1 Chloroflexota bacterium
TACTTCACGCCGAGGAAATCCCAGAATTCATCCACGATCTCGAGATCGATGAGAGCTTCACCGCTGAGGAGAAGGCTCACCTCGTGGATCTGCTTTCCGCCGGTGAAGGTGTGGAGACGCCAGAGAAAGAGCGCATCAGTCGCCGACCGCGACCTGTGCGTCGTGTTTCCGCTCCCAAGCCAACTCAGGTGAAGCGCAGAAGCGCATGATTGACGATGTTGCTGGCAACAACAACATTTTTGCCTGGCCCATTTGGGGTCACGGCCATGCCGTGAAAGAACTGCGGGCCGCGAGCATTCGCGGTCCGCGTCACGCGTATATCCTCAGTGGCTTCGAACATCTTGGTAAAACCACTCTGGCCACGCTTTTCGCGCAATCTTTGCTATGTCAGCAGCCGGTATCTCCCGGAGTTCCGTGTCTGGAATGCAGTGCCTGCCGGCGCGTGGCCCGCGGAACGCATCCGGATTGCTCCCTGTGGGATCTCGAGCGGCAAGTGAAAACCGCTGAGAAATCGACCACGTCTCGGAACCTTACTCTCAACATTCAGACAATCCGCGAAATCACTAGCAGTATCGCGATGCGGCCGATGGAATCTCGCTACCGCATTGTGATCGTCGATGATGTCGAAACCATGCAGGAAACCGCTCAGGAAGCATTTCTGAAGACCCTTGAAGAGCCTCCGGCGTACGCCGTGATTCTCCTGCTCACCACCGATGCCGATTTGCTGCTGGATACCATTCGCAGCCGCGCGATGACCGTACCGATACAGAATGTGCCGCTTGAGCGGATTCGGCAGGGACTTCTCACCATGGGCGCCAGTGCTGAGGTCGCGGAATCAATTGCGGTGGCAAGTGATGGTCGACCGGGATGGGCGATTCGTGCGCTCAAAGACGATACACTTCTGAAAGAACGAACCGAACAGCAAAGCGCAGCAGATCGTTGGATCGAGAATGATCGCTACCTGCAATTGGCAGAAGCCACTCGCATGGGCGACGCTTTTGCCAAGGATCGGGAAGCGGTGTTTGCGCAGCTTGAAGCGGTGAGACGTCAGTGGCGAATGCGGCTCCTGGCCGATATCGAAGGCGATAATGCCACGGTGGAATCTCGCTTGCGAGCATTGAAGAGTATTGATTTGTGCTTCAGGGATTTGGATGCGAATGTGCGTCCGAAACTGGCACTACAAACCATGGTATTGCAATGGCCGACCAGCAACCAGTAACTCCTACGAACCAACCCTGGCAACACAGTGTGGAAGAAGCACGCGCTTTTGCGCGCGAGCGTTTTAAGGAACGCCTCGAGAATGGCGAGGAAGTAGGGAACTGCAGTTGCCACACCGAGCACGAGGCTGTCACTGCGCTTGGTGGCGATTCTGCTCAGGTGGTGGGTGTTCGCTTCCGCGATTCCAGCCGTATGTACTTCTACAGTACCGACGATAGCGAGATCGCCAATGGCGATTGGGTGGTCGTGGAATCGTCCCGAGGTATCGAACCCGCTCGAGTGGTGATTGCTCCGCGCCAAATGCTGGTGAATCAGCTCGATGGCGATTTGCAGCCGATTGAGCGACGCATGTCCGAAGATGATGTTGAAGCCATGGAGGCACGTCGCGCTGGCATTGCACAGGTAGTTCGTACCGCCGGATCTATTGCTCGCGAACACCACTTCAAGCTCAAGATCATTGCCGCCGAGTTCAATTTCGATGGTTCGCACCTGAAGGTCAGCTATTCCACTTCTGATCAAAATCAGCTTCAGGCGCACGAACTGAAGGGTCTGCTGGAGCAGGAGCTCGGTGTCATCGTCGAAATGGCTCAGGTTGGTCCGCGCGATGAAGCTCGACTTGTTGGTGGACTCGGCAAGTGCGGTCGAACCTTGTGCTGTTCCAGTTGGCTGCCGTTTTACCCGGATGTCAACATGGGCATGGCAAAGACACAGGATCTCAGCCTGAATCCGAGCAAGGTCACAGGTTTGTGCGGTCGCTTGCTTTGCTGCCTCAGCTACGAAAACGAGCAGTATCGCCAGGCCAAGCGCATCTTGCCGCGTCTGGGGAGCCCGGTGCAAACCGAAGATGGTGTGGGCATGGTGATCTCGTTGCAGGTGCTCAAGGAACTGGTGACAGTTCGCCTTGAGGACACCAACGAGGTAAAGACCTTGCCGGCCGCTGAAGTGCTGGGGGAGTCGCAGAGTCGTGGCCGAAATGACCGTAGTTCCGGCCAGAACGATGAAGCTCAGGGCGACAATCGCCGCCGTCGCCGCAATCGACGCTCCCAATCCGATTCCGCAGAATAAACATTTCGTAACGCAGGAGATTCAAAGAATGCCGCTCTATCTTGTTGTGCACACACCGAAGCAGGATGTGGAAGAAGACACTGTATTTCCACCAACCAAACTGGCTGAGCTCGCTCGAGATCACGCAGGCGAGGATGCCCGAACTCGCTGGCTGAAAACGCTTTCACCCGATCTGCACGACGAGCGACATTTCTCCATGTGGAATGCCAAGAGCGCTGAAGATATCCTCGAGGTGATGGAGCGATATCATTTCATGAGTGAGATGGATCATCATCCGATTGCCGTGCAGGAGTGGGATCCACAGTCGGTGCTTGACGCCGAGTAGGACAGCGCCATGCTGGTCGAACTTTCAATCACCAATCTCGCCATTATCGATCACACCCGGATTCGCTTTCAGGATGGCCTGAACGCGATTACGGGCGAGACGGGTGCCGGCAAATCGATTTTGCTGGATGCTCTGGGCGCCGTCCTCGGCGCCAGAGTGAGTAGCGATCTTGTTCGCACGGGTGCGAAATCCGCAATTGTTGAAGGTCAGTTCGAACTGCCGGCAGCAACCTTTGAACTGATCCTCGAGATTCTGGAGGACCTGGGTATCGAGCAGAATCCAGACGAATCGCTAATCCTCAGTCGCGATATCTCCGCCAGCGGTCGCTCGACAGCGCGCATCAATGGACGCATGGTCACAGCCGGTCAGTTGAACGCTGTCGGTGCTTTGCTGGTGGATATCCATGGACAGAGCGATCATTTGGGTATCCTTGATCCGGATGAACAACGCCGCATTCTCGATCGTTACGCGGGGCTGGAAGAACAACGCACTGCCGTTGCGGAAGCGGTGACCGATTGGCGATCCGCTCGCAAGGCGTTGGCGGAGCTCAATACTGGTGCTCGCGATCGAGAACAGCGACGTGATCTTCTGCAGTTTCAGGTCAACGAAATCGATGAGGTTTCACCTGTACCCGATGAGGACGCCGCACTCGCACGTGAGCGAGATGTACTGCAGAACGCCGATGCATTGCGCATGAGTGCGCTTGGCGCCATCGAAGCACTTTCTGGCGAAGACAGTGAGATCACCGCACTCGGATTGCTCCGACAGGTTG
The DNA here is from genome assembly GCA_023424355.1 of Chloroflexota bacterium. Classification (GTDB taxonomy): domain Bacteria; phylum Chloroflexota; class Chloroflexia; order Thermomicrobiales; family UBA6265; genus UBA6265. The sequence goes on from JAFAEA010000007.1 coordinate 3,381, forward strand.
AACATAATGTGCTCGATGCCGCCCAGATGGATTCCGGAGCACAGCCGCTGGGTGAGCGTGCGACCGAGATTCTGGTGTTGGCGGAGGATCTTGCCCGCGACGTGCGGGATTACGCCGATTCCATCGAGGGCGATCCGGAGCGACTTCAGGCAGTTGATGATCGCCTCAATAGCCTTCAGGTACTGAAGCGGAAGTACGGCGCCACGCTCGAAGAAGTCATTGCTTTTCGCGATCAATCGGCTGCTGAACTTGATGAGCTCTCAGCCGACAAATACGATCCCACCGCGCTGGCCGAGCGACTTGCAGAGGCAGAAGGTACCGCCGCCAAATTGATCTCGGACCTCTCTGCCGCTCGTATCAAGGCAGCGAAGGAACTCTCCGCAGCGACGATGCAGAGCATTTCGGATTTGCACATGGGCCGATCCGAAGTTGAGATTCGTGTCGAGCAGATCGCCGATGACAACGGGCTGACTCTGCCGGATGGTCGCAATGTGCGGGTGGATGCCAACGGTGCAGATACCGTGACATTCCTCATCGCGCCAAACATGGGCGAAAGCCTCAAGCCGCTGGGACGCATCGCTTCCGGTGGTGAAACGGCTCGCCTCATGCTCGCCGTCAAATCGATTCTCAGTGATGTCGATGAAACCCCGACGCTTGTGTTCGATGAAATCGATGTCGGAGTTGGTGGACGTTCCGGCCAGGTTGTCGGCGAAAAGCTCTGGAGCTTGACGGATCGCCATCAGGTGATCGTGATTAGTCACCTGGCGCAAATCGCTGCCTTCGCTGACAAGCACTTCCGCATCGCCAAGCACGAAACCGATGGGCGAGTGGTAAGCCAGGTGGAGGAGCTCGATCCGCTCACCCGTGAAGGAGAACTCGCTGCCATGCTGGATGGTATTCCGGCCACTCCGGAATCTCTCGCAAATGCGCGAGCCATGCTTCAGCGTGTGTACGAGTACCGCGAAAAGCGCGCTCACTAGCAGGCTATACTTACGAGAACGAAGAAGTCGGAACCAGATTTGCGTTCCGGAACCAACAGGAGTTTCAATGCAACCGAACATGAAGATGATTCAGCAGATGCAGAATCGCATGATGAAGATTCAGCAGGAGCTGGAAGAAACCGTTGTCCAGGGATCCGCCGGTGGTGGCGTGGTCAGCGTCGAAGTTTCAGGTCAGCGCGAAATGAAGTCGATCAAGATTGATCCTTCCGCTGTTGATCCAGAGGATGTTGAGATGCTTGAGGATCTCGTCCTCGCAGCTGTCACCGATGCAATGGACAAGGCGATGAAACTCAACGAAGAGAAGATGGGCGCACTCACTGGCGGAATGAAGATTCCTGGCCTGATGTAGCCTCAGGAGGGCACAATCCATGGTTCTGAAGGAACCCGTGCCTTTCTATCTCGGCGATGTCGTTCGCTTGCGCAAGCCGCATCCGTGCGGTGGTTATGAGTGGACGGTGGTTCGCCTTGGTGCCGATATTGGACTCGTCTGCCGCACATGCGGCAGGCGAGTTCTGCTTCCCCGCCGGGAACTTGAGCGACGATTGAAATCGTTCACCGAACGCGGACCTGAGTGTGTAGAACCGGGTGAATCATCGTGAGCAGCCGATCGCAAGGCGGTATGCGCGATGTGCTTGGGAACGGCGCGTTTGTTCGTCTCTGGCTCATTCAGGCAGTAACCCAGGTTCTCCAGAATATGGTGAACTTCGCGCTGCTGCTTCGTGTCCGCGATGTGGTGGAGATCCACGATCTCCCCAATGCGAACACGGCCATCAGCCTCGTGATCCTGGCATTCTCGCTGCCGGCCGTACTGTTCGGACCTCTGGCCGGTGTGATTGCGGATCGATCCAACAAGCGCATTCTCATGGCGATTCTCAACGTCGCCCGCGCTGTTGCCGTTTTGATGTTCATTGCGATTCAACCGGGCTGGCACGTCGAGACAATCCTCCTTGCGTACTACGTGGTTACCTTCCTGTTCGGTATCGCCGGGCAGTTCTTTGCACCCGTGTTGGGTGCCACGATTCCGCTGGTGGCTCGCCGCGAACAGTTGATGAGTGCGAATGCGCTCTTCAATCTCACTAACACAGCTGCCCAGCTCATTGGATTTGCCGCTGCTGGCCCAATCGTGATCAGAATCCTCGGTGTCGATCGCATGTTTGCTTTCGCTGTGGTTGCCTATGTGCTGGCCGCGGCGTTGGTATTCACGCTGCCAAGTACTCCCAGGATTGTTCGCGAATATGAGGGTGCCGAAGCTCGACCGATGCAGCGCCTGTGGTCGGATATGAAGGAGGGGTTGGTTTACATCCTTCAGGACCCCGCTCTCATGAAATCCATCGGCTACCTGACCCTGGCCTCGACCTCATTCCTCACCATCGCGACGCTGGGTCCGGATTTCGTGACCAGTGTCATCGGCCTCGCGAAAGAAGATATTGGCCTTGTTGTAGCACCGGCCGGTGCTGGAATCCTCATCGGCGTGCTGACTGTGCCACGCGTTGTCGGCCGCATCGGACGTCGTTGGCTGATCAATATGGCCATGGTAATGGCCGGATTGATGATGGCAGCGATGGCTCTCACCAGAAATGTGATGGACTGGATCGTTCCGGGCGATTCCGAAGTGAGTACCGTGGTAATGCTAATTGGCGTGTTTGCCGTGGTGTTGGGCATCTGTAACGCCTACATTTTGGTGCCATCGCAAACCATGTTGCAGGAGCGAAGTCACGAAGCCATTCGCGCCCGTGTTTACGCTACGTTCTTTACCATCAGCAATGGTGCCGCGTTCATTCCCATCTTCTTCGCCGCCGCTGCTGCCGACTTGTTCGGCGTGGTGAATGTGTTGCTGGTGATGGCGGCGATTGTGGGCGGACTGGGGCTCTTCCAGATCCTGCACGCGCGACAGTCACGCATCGCCAAGTGGAATCGGATTCGCCCGCGACACCGGCTTGGTCCCGAAGCACTACCGAAACGCAAATCGTCCTGAGCTCTACCCCAGTAGTTGATTGAGAAGCGCCATGCGCACGTACACGCCGTTGCGCGCCTGGCGGAAATAGGCAGCTCGCGGATCTGCATCGACCTCGACTGCTATTTCATCGACTCGCGGCAGCGGATGCATCACAACCGCATGTTCGCCGAGCAGGTCCATCTGTCGAGCCGTGATGATATACGTGCCCTTAACTGCCAAATAGTCTTCTTCGGAATCGAAACGTTCCTTCTGGATTCGGGTTTGGTAAACCACATCGGCCGAGGACATCGCGATATCCAGATCCGGTTGCTCTTCCCAACTCACACCGGCGGCATCAAGCGCATCCTTCACATCGTCACGCATATCAACTTGTGGAGGTGCAACGAAGATGATGTGGCAGTTATTTGTTTGCCGCAAAAGCAGGCTAAGCGAGCGCACCGTGCGACCGTATTTGAGATCGCCGACCATCGCGATGCGTAGGTCGTCTATGCGACCCAGTTCGTGGTGGATGGTATATAGATCGAGCAGCGCCTGGGTTGGATGCTCTCCAGGACCATCACCAGCATTCAGGATCGGCACCTCCGCCACTGCCACAGCGCGGGCGAGTGCTCCCTCCTCGTGATGGCGCATCGCAATTGCATCGGCGTAGCCGGCGACCATCCTCACGGTGTCTTCAACGGTCTCGCCCTTGATTGCAGAGCTGAACTCTCGGGCATTTTCTGTGCTGATCACATTGCCGCCAAGGCGCATCATCGCGCTCTCAAAGCTCAGTCTAGTGCGGGTGCTTGGCTCGTAGAAGATGGAGGCGAGAATTTTGCCCCGCAGTGGTTCGGCAGTCGCCGGAAGCTCGCGCATGGCATCGGCCTCGGCGAAAAGTGCCTCGATCCAGGTTCGATCAAACTGATCCACTGCGACGATGTGCTGCATACCGGTGTGCCTTCCCCTTGATC